>NZ_JADPJC010000072.1:0-947 GCF_023073215.1 Bradyrhizobium sp. 35 | reverse complement strand
GCGGACTGCGCGTCGATGATGCAGTCGAGGAAGCGCTGCTTGGCGTCGTCGGTCCGGGCGCTATCGCCGCTGCAACCGCGGCCGCCAAGGAAGCCAGGGAACGGCGGGATCAGGTGCGCGATGCTCTCAGTCGCGACCTCGAAGCGGCGCGCTATGCCGCCGACCGGGCCTTCCGGCAGTACGATGCCGCTGACCCCGCGAACCGGCTGGTGGCGGGCGAGCTGAAGCGCGCTGGAACAGGGCGCTCGCTCACGCGGCGGAGGTCGAGGGCAAGATCGCAATGCATGAGGCCGCGACGCCCGCCCCCATTGCCGATCCAGCTTCGCTCGGCGTTCTAGCCTCGAACCTCAAAGCGGTCTGGGATGCGCCGACGACGGATGCTCGCCTCAAGAAGCGCGTCGTGCGCACCCTCATCCATGAGGTCGTGGCCGATATCGACGATGCGGCCTCCGAGATCGTCCTCATCGTCCACTGGGTCGGCGGCGTTCACAGCGAGATACGCCTGCCCAAGCGCCGGCGCGGGCAGCGTAACAGCACCTCCGCCAACATCATCGAGGCTGTGCGCCGACTGGTGCTGATCGCCAGCGACGATCTGATCGCCGGCCTCCTCAACCGCAACGGCCTCGAGACCGGTAACGGCAATCGCTGGACGCGCGAGCGTGTTACCTCGCTGCGCTCGAACTATCGCATCCCGGTGTTCAAGCCCGCCGAGGACGGCATCGAGCCCTGGCTAAACCTCAGCAACGCCGCCAAGCTCCTGAAGATCGCGCCCAAGACGCTCCGGCTGGCCGCTGAAGCCGGTGAAATCGAAGCCATCCATCCTCTGTCGGATGGTCCTTGGATCTTCGCCCGCAGCTCGCTGATAACAACTGCTGCTCGATCTATCGCCGAACGAGCGCGACAGAACCCAAGATACCCCACGGGATCGAATCCCAATCAGCAAAGTC
>NZ_JADPJC010000005.1:0-44455 GCF_023073215.1 Bradyrhizobium sp. 35 | reverse complement strand
AAACTCTTGCGCGCGACAATCATCGCGGCAATCATCACCTCGCCGCGACACCGACTCGCCATCCAGATTGTCGCGCGCTTCCCATCCAGATTGTCGCGCGCTTCCCATCCAGATTGTCGCGCTATACCGCGGGCACCAACTGACATCGCGCCGAACGTGTCCCCGTGATAGGAGTGCTGCTACAATGATGCGTGTTCGCTCTTCGCCTATATTGTGCCAATAACCGAGTTCCATCTTCAAGGCGACTTCCACGCTGGCTGACCCGCTGTCCGAGTAGAACACGTGGTCCAAGCCTTGGGGTGTGAGTTTCAAAAGGAGCCGAGCGACCTCCTCAGCCGGATCATGCGTGTAGCCGGCGAAAATGACTTGGTTTAGCTTGCCGGCCTGTTCCTGAATCGCGCTCACGATCTACGGATGGCAATGGCCGTGAGTGACGACCCACCAGGATGAGATTGCATCTATGATTCGATTATGCATCCGCAGTGTAGAGATAAGCACCAATCGCCACGCACAACCTTGGTCATCTCGTTGTGAAGAGCATGCTGCGTGAATGGATGCCAAATTGGCGACCTCTTGTTTGGCTTCATGGCGTGAAATCGCCGGGAATAAACGAGCCTTTGAAGACAGCCTGCAGGCTCTCTGCCGTCAAAGGAGAAATCCAGGGCAGCCGTCCTAACCAACGCACCCGCGCGATGTCACAAATTGCGCTCTCAGTCTCCGAATTTCTTTCTCCGATGAATGCGATCCCAAGAATGTCGATCTGGCGCTTTCGCAAGGCCTCTATCGAGAGCAGGGAGTGATTGATGGTTCCGAGTAGCGTGCGCGCGCAAAGCACGACGGGAAGTCGCCACCGCTCGAAGATGTCGATGTAGAGTGCACTAGAATTCAGCGGCACCATTAACCCGCCAGCGCCTTCGATGACGAGCGGTCGCTCCCCGGTTTGCGGCAGGACGAGCGAATCGGGGTCGATGCGAATTCCCTCTATTTCGGCGGCATGGTGCGGCGAGGCGGACGTTTTAAGGCGGTAACGCTCCGGAACGATCCGATCGGCCGGAAGACCGCTCAGTCGTGCGACCTGCTCGCTATCGGTCTCTCCTTCAACACCGGCCTGAATTGGTTTCCAATAATTCGCGCCGAGAAGATGGGCAAGGCCTGCCGAAAAGACAGATTTGCCGATCCCTGCATCTGTGCCGGTCACCACGATCCGCTGGCTCATCGAGATTCGCCCCCCGTCTCCTCAGCGAGGGCATCGAGCATCGCACGCACCTCATCCTCTCCGACGTTGAGCGTCAGTGAAATTCGTAAACGGGCCGTGCCGGTCGGCACTGTTGGCGGTCTGATTCGTCGGATGTCAAATCCGCGAGCCTGTAGCGCGGACGCTAGCCTCATGGCGCGGGCATTCTCGCCAACGATATAGGGAAGGATCTGCGAGTTCGAAGGACTTCTCTCGCCTCGCGCAACCATCTCCTGATGCGTGAACGCGACAGGCTTCGCCAGCCGCTGTTGGCGCTCCGGCTCCTCCTGCAGGATCAACAGAGCCTCCCGTACGGCCACCGCCATTAACGGCGAAGGGGCGGTCGCGAAGATAAACGGGCGACAGCGATTGATCATGAAATCGCGCAGCACGCCAGAGGCGGTGACAAGCGCGCCGGCAGCTCCCAGCGCCTTGCCGCAGGTATGAATAACCAGGAGATTTTCGCGTCCTTCAAACGGCCCTGTGAGCCCTCGCCCCTGCTCGCCGTAAACGCCGGTGGCATGAGCTTCGTCCACAACCAAGAACGCATCGTGCCGGTCCGCGATCGCGAGCAGGTCTTCAAGCGGTGCGAAATCGCCATCCATGCCGTAGAGGCTCTCGACTACGATCCAGACCTGCCTCGCTCCGCCCGCGGCACGCCAGTCGCAAATTGCGCTTTCGATAAACTGCGGGCGGTTATGGGCGGTGATTCGAAACGCGGCTCGGCCAGCTCGTGCTCCTTCGTGAATGCTGGCGTGAACCAGGGAATCAAGGACGAGCAGGTCATCCCGTTGCGGCAACGTTGTCAGCACCGCAACCTTTGCAACATAGCCACCGCCGAAGAAGAGCGCGGTCTGCGCGCCGAAGAACCGCGCCGCTGCTGCTTCGAGGCATTCGTGCTCCTCGCAGTTGCCGCGCAGAAGCCGTGATCCGCCGGCTCCGATCGGAGTACCGGCTTCAAGCGCGGTGACGATCGCTTTTTTCATGCGCGCCGCGCTCGCCAGGGCCAGGTAATCGTTGGATGAAAAGTCAATCCCGGTGCGCGGCCTGAGACTCCGCAGGCGGTTCTCGTGGCAGGCGGTTCTCGTGTTTAAGCGCAGCTAAGCCTGCCGCATAGCTGGCGACTTTACCCGCAATGATGGAATTCATTCTTCACTCGCTGAGCCAAGGATCGACGCCGCAAAAGTCCCAACTGGCCACCAACGACAGGGTCTCTACGGCGATTAGCTTGTTGGATTCAAATCGGCACGATGCGATTTTGTCCATCAACCAGCACAATGCGCGGCCTGAAGATTCTTGCCTCCGCCTCGTCAACTGAGGCGTATGCAACGATGCTTATCCTGTCGCCGGGCATCGCCAGTCGCGCCGCCGCACCGTTCACGTCTACCGTGCCGGACCCTCGCGGCGCTTCTGTCGCAAACGTTGCAAAGCGTGCCCCCGTCTCAAGGTTGTAGAGTTCGACGCGTTCGTTAATCAGGATACCGGCCGCGTCCAAAAGTGCGCGATCAATCGAGATCGAGCCTTCAAAGTGCAGGTCGGATTCAGTTACCGAGGCGCAATGAATCTTTCCCTTCATCAAGACAATCTGCATTTCTTATCTACGCTAGTGGCTTGCGCGCAGCACGCCGTTCTTCTGATGGCTTAAGCGAGTCCAGACGTAATGCCGAGCCGAGCTAACAAACTTGCATCACCGTCAAATTGCGGGTTTTTGGTAGTCAGCAACACATCGCCGACAAAGATGGAGTTCGCACCCGCCAAGAAGCATAGGGCTTGGAGTTCATCACTCATGTACTGGCGCCCGGCGGCCAACCGTACGACGCTCTTGGGCATCATGATCCGCGCGGTCGCCACCAGGCGCACCAGTGCAATCGGATCGGGACGCTCCGCCGTGACCTTCACCGGCACGCCATTCACCTCGTTCCACAGGTTGATCCTCGGGTGACGTGTCCACGTTATGATTGTAGAAGTCGAGGCCGGCGTCGGCGAGGCGAGCGGCTTGCTTTGGCGTGAGCATGCCGAGCGTTACGCACGTCTCCATGCCAACACGTTTAACGGCGGCAATCATGTCGCAGACCTTATCGAGGTCGCGGTCCTTTGGACTGCGCCACGCCGCGGCCATGCAGAAGCGACTCGCCCCGGCCGCCTTGGCGCGCTGCGCGGCGGCGACCACATCAGCGCGATCCTTCAAGCGAGTCGCCTTCAGGCCAGTGTCGTAATGCACGCTCTGTGCGCAGCAGGCGCAGTCTTCAGGACAGCCGCCGGTCTTGATGCTGAGCAGGCTTGCGGTTTCGACGTGGTTTGGGTCACAACTACCGCGATGAACGGTCTGGGCCTGAAATAGGAGCTCGGCAATTGGCTGCACGTAAACCCCCTCCGCCTCGGCACGTTCCCAGTCGCGGCGGACCGGCGCACCGTTGCGGCCGCTATTGCCTTCGACTTCCACAGCACCCCCAAGATTTTCGCTCGCTCGTACAGACGACAACGTCGTGCGTAGCTCCGCAAAGCAACACTCTTGCCCTGTATTGAACGAGAAATATCGCCGAGTTGCGCGGGCATGGCGCTCATATCAGGCTAATCGCCGCCCCCTCATGCAGGATTCCCCCGCAGGCGCGCCTCACTCAGGTAACTAGGCGGTGCGTCCGGTAGTTGCGCCCCCTAGGAGCCTCTTCCGATGCAAATGTATTTGGCCGCGCGCCGTGTATAACGGAGCGACGGATCTGCTCACCTGGCTGAATCCTCAATGGTGTTGTTATGCGCGTCACATTCCGCACAACAAACGGCGGCCTCAACAAGCCGACTCTGCGAGCGTTACCTTCCGCCCCTTTCAGAAGTGCAGCGGGTTGGGCTCTGGGGCGCAGAGTAGTGGCTGACGGCCCCTTGGCGGGCCTTGGCCACCTAGGCTCGCTCGCCGCTGTGCTCGTCGTCCCTGGCTGTGGTGAGCAACTCCGCGGGACTCTCGATTATGTCGCCGCCACCCGACTTGGCATCGGCGGGGCGAGATCCGCTAAGGTGTCGCACTCATCTGCGCAAACAGAATTGCCGCTTCAGACGGCCCGAGCCCGACGATGCCCACGAAGGCTGCCGGAGGCATCGGAATGACCTGACGCGTCGGCCTCCAGAGATGCAGGCAATAGCGACTATTGTTCACATACTGCGAATGAGGAGGATGCAGCTGCATCACGCATTCCTCTTCATCCCAAAACATATCTTTAGCGAGGCACATCTCCTCCCAGTTTGGAGATCGCCGTGGCGTCGACACTGAGACATGCTCCCATCCCGGACGGATCAAGCCGATGATCTTGAGTTGGCAGCCACAAGGCCCCTGCACGAAGAAGAGACCAGAAGGGCCAGACCCTGGTGCAGTGGCGAATTGGCCCTCGCGAACGCGCCCCGCTTCCAGTCTTTCTACACTGTGCCTCCTCATGCGTCCTCCATTTGGCCGATAGAGTTGCATCCGGCACCACTCGTCTTGTCCGAGTCGCACATCGAACGGGCACCCGGGCATGGGCAGCCCCAGCTACCGCTGATCATCTGCACCGAACCTACTTGGATGAAGATCATCGGTTCTATCCGCACCGTTCACCGGGGAGTTCTCTTGGGTTTGTCTTTCGACATCTGATCGTCTCTTCAATTTTCTTGTCATTCGCGCCTTCGTTGCGAACCCGGCCTCATGCAGACAATCTGCGCAGAGATCTATGATGGCCCGTCTTGGCAAGCCGTGCCAGCAGGAGCTTCTGCTCGCCTCTTCGCCTGAATGTCCGCATTGTATGGCGTTGAGTTCAGCAGTGCTTGGTGCAAGATGCCAGAATTCGACTGAAACGCCTCACGCCGAAATGGCGGCGGAAGCCAATTCGCGTGGCATGATCCGGCGAACCGGCTACTTTGTCACCCAAACAAACGTCCTGGCTTCAGCAACATGGTGCAAAGCGCGACGCCAATGCCTCGCCAGTTCATCGAGCGAGAGGCTTTTGATTCGACGACCTGACGGTGGGCTTTCATCTCATCCTTCTCATGTCTAGCGGTTAGCCGGCTTGCCGCCTGAGACACCGTCAATGCGTCATCTATGTGGCCGGCCCCGCGACTCAGAATGGATTCATGGTCAGAGGCTCGGACGCGCGGACCGCACTCGTTCAGCAGCCTAGCTCATTGGCCTTACCGCATGACGCAGTTTCGCAGTTCAGCTAGCGGGCTGTGAGCTCCAACGGAGAGACACCCGCGCCGGGGTCACAAGGCGTTGACGATCGGTGCAACCGTCCGCCCGGTGGCGATCAGAACTGCCCGTCAAGCTCATTTCTTTGCCGCCCCTCCGCGAGGCGAGCCAGCTTATCATATTCTTCAGCGACCTTGAGGAGCCTGCATCTGGATGTGTCGTCCTCGAGCGACTCCGCTTTTCTTCGGGTCGCTTCAGCACGGCTTCTCCAATGTTTGGCGTCTGAGAACAGCTTTTTTTCTTTCATGCGGAAGATGATGCAATTTTTAGATCAAGAAAATGCGACACATGCCCTACGTAAGATCCCGTAGGTTGGCTTTCGCAAAAGCACCTCATTTGCCGTTATCTGCCGGCCGCTCTGTTGATGTCTGAGATGCGACAAGCCGCTCGCAGCAAGCGCGGCAAAGGGCGCGAATGCGCGACATTGGGGCTTGAATCGTACGTAGCGTCAGATTGTAGGGTCTCCTTACAGCTGGCGAGCATGGTTGGCCGTAGAACAGCTTCCGGGCGACACAATTTCGAGTGTGTCATTTGGCGCCCAGATTGCAGAACGCCCGCCTTGTCCCTGGCGCCGCAGTGAAGTCGCCTCGGCGAATCATTGCACGTGTGGTGACGAAGCCAGGCTGCAGGGGAACCGGATTCTAAGATCGCAGCAGCATCCTCGCGTTGCGGTTGCCCGATTTGACAGATTGCTCACGCAGAAGGTCGCAGTCCGGAGATCGGGGCCTCGCAGCTCAGAGTGGAATTGAAGTTGGAGCCATACTCATCTTCAGTAGCCGTGATGCGGCCGCGGCGAACCTGCAATAGCTTGCTTACGCCAAAACAGGTAGCTTCAGGCATACACGGTTGCCAGCATTCTCGCCAGAGATGCGTCGACGGTCGCTCACGCCGAAGCCGCCTTCGGGTGCCTGGATTACCTCCGCCGCCGCCTCCATCACGTTTTTCGTATCCAAAGACGGGCAACACGGCCTTCGGAGTAGCAATGACTTCTACAGCTTTGGCTAGCAAGCGGCCGTTCAACTGATGGCCTTGAAGCGCGCGAGGTCAGACCACAAGGAAATCTCGATCTATGCTATGTCCGAAATGTCACACAGATAACTGGTGCGAGATCGCAATGCACGATCCCTGGAGCGGCCGACCAGTGATCAACTGCAATACTTGCGGTGAGTATGCCGAATACGATTGCCTCCAGCGCAAAACAGCGCACGCGATCATCGCAGCTACCTTGGCCTGTAACGTTAGCAAAGAGGACGAGCGAGATCCGCGGGCGGTTGCTGAAACGATTTTGGATGTGCTGGAGCGTGCCGGCCTAACAATCGCTCGCGCCTCAAGATGAATGGGAGGACGCCGATCGGCGCCAAGCTACAAGGCCCCGCCCATCCATCAGAGAGCATGGCCAACTGCGCCGCTCGTTGGAAGAGCCATTTGCCTCCGAAACCGCGGTCTTTCCCCCGGCCGACCTGGAGTAGTCGGCGTAGCAAGTCTTCAATACCAACGCGATTGTAGCAAACGCGCCAATCTGGACTCGAGCCGCGATGCTCTCAATGGGACCAGGGCTGAGTTCCGCTTGGGCTTCCAACGTGACGCTCGGCAAATCTTCCCACAAATATCGAACCCGCGATGATCAACCCGGCGTGGCCTGCACCTGACGACGCCTTTCGAGGTCGTCCATAGTTCAAGGTTATCTAGAACGGCGAAGTCACTGTTGGGTTACCTGACGGGAGCTTGGCTCTTTGACCAGGTTAACGCGCTGCCGATTGATCTCGTTTCCAATCTTCTCAGCCGCCGCGGCACCGACAACTCCCGGGAAGCAGCCCCATTACGATGGTGACAGCGGGAGAGCTCGGCTGGATAGACAAAGCCAATTTGCACAGACTCGCCAGAGCATTCCAGCCATGGGCGATCGATTCCGTCGCCAAGGCACCTCCTATCCACACATTCAAGTAAGCTTGATTGATTCGCTTGATCACTCGTGGCCACCGACGAGCAGCCTCACAGCTGGGGGTCGCTATGCGCGCACACTCGAGCGGACCTGAGCTGCGCCTTCCGCAGACGATTGATACCCAAAGCCAACTGCCTTGGTGAAGCGCCTCCCGCCCTGCTCGTCTTGCGGCTGGCTCCTGGCAAACGAATACGGGTTCGACATATTCACGCGATAAGCTCGGAGGGGGATTGAATCATACGTAGCGTCAGATTGTAGAGTGCACAGCTAGGGAGCACCAATGTTCGGCCGCTTCCAGCGGAGCAGGCCGACCGCTTGCGATGAAAGGTCTTCTGCCAAAGCGGCTGAGGATCGCGCTCAGCCGAAGAACGCACTTTCTGTCCTGTCCACGCAATCGCCGGCCCTATGAAGACAAGATCGCCCACATGTAAGAAGGACCAATCCAGCCTTGGAGGCTACGAAATACGTTTGCGGGCACTGAGTTCCAAACCAGCCGCCGCGAGATCGATGCGGTATCCCGGAGCGGTCATGTGAGAGGACCCGATGGATCCAACAGGGTCTTGCTCGTCGATCACTGTGAGGGCCAATGCCGGGCCATTGTTGGTTTCAAGAATGGCGATCCGGGAGCCGCGTATATGTGCGGCGACCCCGTTGTGACGGGGCCTCGCCAAAAGCTGTCATCGTGGTGCGCTTATCACCATTCCCGAATGCACGTCATGCCATGGTCGGACGGACGCAGCCTCGTTGAACGAAAGTAGACTAGATGAACAACCGTAATCCGAGACGAGTCCGTGCAAGTGCTAGGCATGGGCAGCGGTCATCGCGGGAGCAAGAGAGCTGCCGATAGATCCGCGAGCTGGATCTGCTCGACGTGCAGGCCTGACGATTGCCCAAGAGCCGAACGCCGATCCGGCAATGAGGCCCATCAGGACCTGACGAGCGATTATGGAGAAGCTCATGTGAGCGCCTTGGAAGAGATGATGTGGAAGTTTATACCCGCGAGGGACTGAAGATTGATCTCGGCACCATGATTGAGGGAAACACCGCGTTCGAACCCGATAGTCCGGCGATTCATTTCGAGACGCGCCTCTAAAGCTTACGCTGCTTTCGGCGCATTCGAGCGGGGGCACTTGGTTTAATGACCCGGCTCGACCTCTCCACTCTCGACGAGCAGCTCATCCGACTTCCTTCTGCCGAGGGGCTGCAAATCAAGTGTGATAGTTGAGGTAGAACGCAGTTGATCCGTCAGCTCAGGCTGCTATCCGCAGAATGCTTGCTCAAGAACCGGACTTTGCCGACAAGAGAAGGGGCGCTCGGGACCAGCAAACCGCCAGTTTCAATGGCAGCGGCACGTGCTCGAGGCGGCTTATTCACCCACAAGCGGGCTTTGCCTGGTCATACTACGGCCGGCCCGAAGACATGCTTGCGAGCGCGGAAAACACCCCCCGGCGGAATGGTCGCCGAACCGAGCACTGACCTTGTGAGCCATATCGTCCGCCCGCTAAACGCACCATTGTTGTTGATTCCTTGGCCACTCGCGAGCAATGAGCCGCCAGATGCCTTTCGCTACTGAATTCGCCCTTCGGGGGCGCAGGGCACACTAATCGTCGCGATAACCCCCTTGAGGTCCCATATAGCACTGGCCTCATTCATCCAGCGTTTTTCTGTGAACTCAAACAGCACGGAGGCAGTATGCGCGCCTTCACTTTTGCTTGCCAGATCACCAACTTGATTGTCCAGAAATGATCGACGATGATAAGTACTGCGCGACAGAGAACGAATTTCAATGCTTTGTTTGGCCGGCTTGCTCGCGGTTGCACTGGATGAACAGCAAGATTGGAAAACTCTTAGGCAAGGACACGAAATGAGGGAAACTCGCTGGCTCAACGTGCGAGTTGACCACGAACGGACTGTGGAACGCTTCTCGGCCAAACGGGTCTGCTCACCTCCCATCCGCGCCGCAATTTCATTGGTCGCGCCCACGCCGAGAAACGCCTGACGAAGGCCGAACGGAATCTTCCGGACTACAAACTTTCGTATAGTCCTTCAAAACCCTTTCGATGTGGAAGGTTACCTCCGTACAGTTGAGCGCTTGATGCAATGCCTATACAGAATCCAGAACTCGGCCGTTCGAGAGCGTGACGCTTCCGCATTTCGAAGAGGCCAGACGCGATTGACGTCGTCGATCGGGGACCGACATTAGCCTGCGCAGAGCAACGATTTGTCAAACCAAGAGAGCAAACGGCGGGTCGCTCTAATCACCGGCGTGACTGGACAGGACGGCGCCTATCTGGCCGAATATCTGCTGTCGCTCGGCTATGTCGTGCACGGCATCAAGCGGCGCTCGTCCTCGTTCAACACTGCGCGGGTCGACCATCTCTACCAGGACCCGCATCTCGGGGACGTGCCGTTCCTGATGCACTACGGCGACATGACGGACTCGACCAATCTGATCCAGCTGGTGCAGCAGATCCGGCCGACCGAGATCTACAATCTGGCCGCCCAAAGCCACGTCGCGGTCAGCTTCGAGAGTCCCGAATACACCGCCAATGCCGATGGGATCGGCGTGCTGCGGCTGCTGGAAGCGATTCGCATCCTCGGCATGGTGAAGGAGACGCGGTTCTACCAGGCCTCGACCTCCGAGCTCTACGGCCTCGTCCGGGAGATCCCGCAGAAGGAGACCACGCCGTTCTATCCGCGCTCGCCCTACGGCGTGGCAAAACTCTACGGCTACTGGATCACGGTGAACTACCGCGAAGCCTATGGCATGTTCGCCAGCAACGGCATCCTGTTCAACCACGAGAGCCCGATCCGCGGCGAGACATTTGTGACCCGCAAGATCACGCGCGCTGTCGCCCGTATCGAGGTCGGGCTGGAGGAGACGCTCTATCTCGGCAATCTCGAAGCCAAGCGCGACTGGGGCCACGCGCGCGATTACGTCGAGGGCATGCACAAGATCCTGCAAGCCGACAAGCCCGACGATTTCGTGCTCGCCACCGGCGAGATGCACTCGGTGCGCGAGATGGTCGAGCTATCGTTCGCCCAGCTCGGCCGCCGCATTGCATGGCGTGGAGCAGGGGTCGAGGAGACCGGCGTCGATGAGACGAGCGGCAAGACGGTGGTGAAGATCGATCCGACCTATTTCCGCCCCACCGAGGTCGATCTCCTCGTCGGCGACGCCAGCAAGGCGCATCAGGTGCTCGGCTGGAAGCCGAAGCACACGTTCGCCCAGCTCGTCGAGGAGATGATGGCAAGCGATCTGGCGGAAGCAAAACGGGAGGCGGCCCATGGCAAGCGCACCGTTTGAGCTGAAGGGCAAAAGCGTCTACGTCGCCGGCCATCGCGGTATGGTCGGCAGCGCGATTGCGCGCCGGCTCGCGCGGGAGGACGTGCAGCTCGTCACGGTCGACCGGCGCGAGGTCGATCTCTGCAACCAGACGGCCGTGTTCGAATGGTTCGCGAAAACGCGGCCGCAGGTGATCTTCCTCGCCGCCGCAAAAGTCGGCGGCATCGTCGCCAACGACACGCTGCGGGCCGAGTTCATCTACGACAACATCACGATTGCTGCGAACGTGATCCAGGCCGCGCATCAAAACGGCGCCGAAAAGCTGATGTTTTTGGGCTCGTCCTGCATCTATCCGAAGCTAGCCCCACAGCCGCTGCGCGAGGTCTCGGTGCTATCAGGCCCGCTGGAGCCGACCAACGAGCCCTATGCGATCGCCAAGATCGCCGGCATCAAGATGGCGGAAGCCTATCGCAGCCAGTATGGCAGCGACTTCATCAGCGTGATGCCCACCAATCTCTACGGCCCCGGCGACAATTATCATCCCGAATTGAGCCATGTCGTTGCCGCGCTGATCCGCCGCTTCCACGAGGCGAAGGTCGCGGGCGCAAAGAGTGTCGCCGTGTGGGGCACCGGCACGCCACGGCGCGAGTTCCTTTATGTTGACGACATGGCGGATGCCTGCGTGCACCTGATGAAGAGCTATTCGGGACCGGAGCTGATCAATATCGGCACAGGCGAGGACATCACCATCGCCGAGTTCGCCCGTGTCGTCGCCGAGGTCGTTGGCTACAGCGGCGAGATTGCCTTCGACACGTCGCGCCCCGATGGCACTCCGCGCAAGCTGCTCGACGTCAGCCGTCTCGCAAGCCTCGGCTGGCGCGCGAGGACATGGCTTGTAGATGGAATGCGCCAGACCTACCGGGCCTTCTTGGCCGTATCGGGTACATCGGACAAAACGAGAGCCTCATGCAGCTGCTAACTGCTGACGGCGCTCATTGTGCGATTGCCAGACAGTTGCTTTAGGATCTCCCGGCGAATTCGACAGGGCTCCACGTTTTCTTGGAGTTCGAGCACCTCCGGGTGCCGCGTGCCCGATGGAGGCAGGCACGGCTAGGCTGGCGGATAACTAAAGCGAGCGAATTGGTCAGGCGCGCCTTGCGGGACGCTCTGTTTTGAACTTGAGGTAAACTGAGTTTTGAACTTGAGGTAAACTGACTAAATGTGCGGAATTGTCGGCATCTTGGGGCGCGGTCCGGTCGCGGATCGTCTGATCGATTCACTGAAGCGACTGGAATATCGTGGCTATGACTCAGCGGGCATCGGAACGCTCAAAGGAAACCATATCGAGCTTCGACGCGCCGAGGGCAAGCTGAGGAACCTTGAGACACGCGTTCGCTGCCATCCGCTCTCAGGCCATGTCGGGATTGGGCACACGCGCTGGGCTACTCACGGCAAGCCGACGGAGCACAATGCTCATCCCCATGCAACGGACAATGTTGCAGTCGTCCATAACGGCATAATTGAGAACTTCCGCGAGCTGCGAGCGGAGCTAAAACAGCATGGCGCCTGTTTCGCCTCTGAAACAGACACCGAGGTGGTGACGCATCTCATCGACTTTTATCTGAAAGATGGCTGCTCGCCGCAGGAGGCAGTAAAAGCGTCGCTGCCGCGGCTAATCGGCGCGTTTGCGCTTGCAATCCTGTTCAAGGGTCAACACGACCTCATGATCGGTGCGCGCAAGGGCTCACCACTCGCGATCGGACATGGAGAAGGCGAAATGTATCTCGGATCGGATGCTATCGCGCTCGCGCCCCTTACCGGCTTGATCACCTACCTTGAGGACGGCGATTGGGCTGTGCTCAACCGCAACTTCAGCGTGGTCTACGACGCACAAGGCACGGTTGTCCGCCGGGAGGTGATGAAATCTGGCGCGTCGTCGGTTCTCGTCGACAAAGCAAACTACCGCCACTTCATGGCGAAGGAAATCCACGAACAGCCAGAGGTGATCGGGCAGACGCTGGCGCGTTACGTCGATATCGCCACCGAGAGCGTGGCACTGCCGCAGGAGCTTCCGTTCGACTTCAACGAGATCGGATATATCTCGATCACGGCTTGCGGTACGGCAGGCTACGCCGGCCATGTCGGCAAGTACTGGTTCGAGCGGCTGGCTCGTATTCCGGTCGAGCTCGATGTCGCCTCCGAATTTCGGTATCGTGAGGCGCCGATGCGCAAGGGAGATCTTGCTATCTTCATCTCGCAGTCCGGCGAGACGGCCGATACGCTGGCCGCGCTCCGCTATGCCAAATCGCAAGGCCTGCATACCCTCTCTGTCGTGAACGTACTGAGTTCGACCATTGCGCGCGAAAGCGGGACAGTGTTGCAGACGCTCGCCGGACCTGAGATCGGCGTTGCCTCGACCAAGGCGTTCACATGCCAGCTGGTCGTCCTTGCGGCGCTTGCGGTCGCTGCTGGCAAGGCGCGCGGTGAATTGCCGGATAGCGACGAGGTCGATCTCGTGCGAGCGCTGATCGAAATCCCACGGCTTGTTACCGCGGCGCTTGCCAGCGAGCCGCAGATCGAGAAGCTCGCACGCGACATCGCCAAATCGCGTGACGTGCTATATCTTGGTCGCGGCACGTCGTTTCCATTGGCCCTGGAGGGGGCACTGAAGCTGAAGGAGATCTCCTATATTCACGCCGAGGGCTATGCGGCCGGAGAGCTCAAGCACGGCCCGATCGCCTTGATCGACGAGAGCGTTCCCGTAATCGTCATTGCTCCCTGCGACCGGGTGTTCGAAAAGACCATCTCGAACATGCAGGAGGTCGCCGCACGCGGCGGCAAGATTATCTTGATAACGGACGCTCGGGGAGCCGCAGAGGTATCCATGGATTCACTCGCGACGATTGTGATGCCGGAGATGGATACGACGTTCACGTCCATTGTTTATGCGATTCCGGTGCAGCTTCTGGCCTACCACACGGCCATCCTGATGGGCACGGACGTCGACCAACCCCGAAATCTCGCGAAATCGGTAACTGTCGAGTAAGGCAAGGTGATGCGACCTGGACATCGTGGTCAGATTCCGAATGCGCACAAGCCTCGGTCAGATCGAATTACGATGTGCCGCCCAGCTCCTGGCCCGATGCCACCGCATGGTTTCGCGGCGGTTCATAGCCCTCGCTTACGTCGGCGAGCCTCATGTGCAAAATTTACGGCCAATCAGGTTGCGAGGCTGGCGTGGCCTTGCCTCCGGCAAGCAAGCAGTCGCGCAGGGCTTATCACGACATTCCGATTGCTTGGACCTGGTCATAATTCGTGACAAACATCCAGGTTTCTAATACGACGTGGAAGCCAGATGAAGCTGTTCGATTAAGCCCATTATCGCTGAGGAGGCCCGCTGTGATCCTCCCCCTCAGCGCGGGTTTTGGACCGCATTAGGACCGCAGCGCCCCTCGAAGTACGAGGCGCGCCTCGCTTCGAAGGACAACGTGGCACTTGCCCGAGCATGGCGATCGGCGCTATCGGACGGGCTCGATCACCAGCACGCTCACCAAATCTTTTCCGTAAACCTCAGGTTAACTTGAGCAACTCGAGGCCAAATCGCTGGACATCGGGTGAGATGCTAACGCACCTCGGCTCCAATCGCAGGCTCGCGAGCTGTTCTAGCAGACATCTCACGGCAGCTCTTCCCTGCCGCTCTATCCCATGCATCTCGTCCTTGCTTTTCATTGCATGTCGGTGCGCTCAATGAGGAATTCGGCCACGCCACAGACAACAACCTTTCCACCGAGAATTGCCCGAGGTTTCAATAGGTTGAGAGTCACTCCTGCGAAGCGAGCGGAATAACGCCCGAAAAACTGTGCGAGTTTGCGGCAATTGCCGAAAATATGCCGGAAACGTCAGGCGCTTACGGGTTGGTCGATAGTGCCCTTATGGCAGATTCGCGGCCATGAAACTGCACTCGGCTGGCGTGAGATTTTCTCCGGAACCGGCCATTTCAAACCGAGAGGAAACTCGCCATGTCACCAGCGTCCATCGCGCAAGCGTCAAATGCCAAACCGCGCATTGGCGCCATCTTACGTGCGACGAGCGGCAACTTCCTCGAGCAGTTCGACTTCTTCTTGTTCGGGTTCTACGCCAGTGCCATCGGAAACGCGTTCTTTCCATCAGGAAGCGAAACCGCTTCACTGCTTAACACCTTCGGTGTGTTCTGGCTGGGGGCTTTGATGCGACCTGTTGGCGCGATTGTGCTTGGAGCCTATATTGACCAGATTGGCCGTCGGCAAGGCCTGATCATCACGCTTTCGATCATGGCTATTGGCACCGTCATCATCGCCTTTTGTCCCGGCTATGCAACGATCGGCATTGCCGCACCCGCGATCGTGCTGTTCGGACGGCTGTTGCAGGGCTTTTCTGCCGGCGTTGAGGTTGGCGGCGTTTCCGTCTACCTCTCCGAGATTGCCACTCCGGGTAACCGCGGCTTTTACACATCGTTTCAGTCCTCGAGCCAGCAGGTTGCGATCTTTGTCGCGGCTCTTATCGGATATTTTTTGAGCGAAGCACTTCCGGCCGAAATGGTTGCCGCCTGGGGCTGGCGGATCCCATTCTTCCTTGGCTGCTTGATCGTTCCGCTTATCTTCTTCCTGCGCCGGACGCTGGAGGAAACTCCGGAGTTTCTGGTCATGAAGACCCACCCAACGGCCCGCGAGGTCTTTGCCTCCACAGTTGCGAACTGGCGCATTGTCATTCTTGGCATGATGATCGCAATGCTGACGACCACGACCTTCTATTTCGTCACAGTGTACACGCCTACGTTCGGCAAGCACGTATTGCAGCTGTCCTCGCAGAACACCCTCTTGGTGACGCTTTTGGTCGCCGTGACGAACTTCATCTGGAACCCAATCGGCGGCGCGATCTCTGATAGAATCGGTCGGAAGCCGGTCTTGCTGACCATTGCTGGCCTTGCCTTGGTGACTGTATATCCGGCGTTGTCTTGGCTTGTGACCGACCCAAGCTTTGGCAAGATGGTGGTAGTGGAGATGATGTTCTCGTTCTATTTTGGCACCTACAGCGGCGCCATGTTGGGCGCTTTGGTCGAAATCGTGCCGAAGCACGTTCGCACAACCTGCTTTTCTTTAGCCTTCGCACTCGCCGCAGCTCTCTTTGGTACCTTTACGCCGCTGGCATCGACTTGGCTGATCGATCGGACCGACGACAAGGCTTCGCCGGGTTTCTGGTTGATGTTTGCAGCTTTGCTCGGCATTATCGCCGCGCTCAGGATTTATCCAGGAAACACCAACAGAGTTGCGAAGCTGTCGCGACCCGAGGGGTCTAACGGGGCCGTAAGCGCGCAATTTACCACACGTTAGCAGCGCGCCCACGGGGGACCTTCACGTCCAAGACTGAACTGAGCGGGGTGCGTGGCGGTCCTTGCGGTGATCTCGGTAGTCCGCGTGCCACTCGGCGGGCCGCGGGCCACTGCGGAATTCATGCAGCCTCAAGACGTGCCCGTTAAGTTTGCATGGCAGCGCACGTGGAGCTCGCGCGAGGGATGTATCTCCCTCGCGCGAGCTCTGCTCGTTTTTCACCTAACCGAAAAGTGCGAGTCGCGCCGCTCGACCACACAACGGATCGAGCGTTGCGTTAGTGCTCAGCCATTCCGACTCAGCATCAGCGACGGCTCGTCCCGATACGGCTCGACATTGCATAGGAAGAAGGTGTATCGCAGCTCGCCAATTCTCAGCGAGCGGTCGAAAAGCTTGAATCGTGCCTGGTGCGCCGAGCGTCGGGCCAGCATGACCACGACCCGGGCCGTCGCTGGCTCCGCTCGATCAGCGGCGACTTCACGCACCGCTAGTTTGGGCGGATGAGGTACCGCGCGCAAGCTGTGCGAGCTCCGTCTCGAGCGTAGGGTTGCGCTTGAACATGGCGTCAATCAGCGCTTGCGCCGGCTGCTCGGCCGCTTCCACCCACGTCGCCTTCTCCGCTCGTGCGGAGGGCGCGAAGACACGCTTGACGACCGTCGGCGACCCCCTCAGACCGCATTTGGCCATGTCATCCACGCCGGCAGTTTGAGCGCTCCATTTTACGACGGAGGCACGGGCCGCACGCAAGGCGTCGATCATTGCACCGCGGCGAATTTGATTGCTTGCCTCTAACATGCTGACGAGACAAGGAAGCTTGGAACGCAGCACTTGGACTCCTCCTTCGCAGCGCCGTTCCGCATCGATCGTGCGTGCTTTGAAGTCCAACGCTTTGATTGTTGAAACATACGTAAGCTGCTGGACCCCGAGCCTCTTTGCAATGCCAGGTCCCACCTGCGCCGTATCGCCGTCGATAGTCTGCTTGCCAGTGAATATGACGTCTGGTGGGCCATATTCCTTCCCGATATTGCGAATCGCGCACGCCAGAGCGTAACTCGTCGCCAGCGTATCAGAGCCTGCGAAACTACGATCGGTGAGCAGGACAGCACGATCGGCACCAAATGTCAGCGCCTTTCGGAGAGATTCTTCGGCCGACGGCGGCCCCATTGTCAGAACAGTGATTTCACCGCCGAACTTGTCTCGTAGCTCGAGCGCAGCTTCCAGTGCGAACAGATCATATGGGTTGATGATCGTCGGCACGCCCTGCCGCATGATCGTATTCGTGACAGGATGCACGCGGATTTGTGCGGAGTCGGGGACCTGTTTGATGCAGACGATGCTGTGCATATGCTTCTCCTAAGATGTTGAGCAGGCTCCCCACGAATAGCAACTGTCATACCACCCCAGGCACTTCGCCGATGAGCGATGAATGCAACGGCTGGCGATTGACGGCGAGACCGTTGGGACTGCGACGAGCTGCGTAAAGCGGGACGTGATCTCTCTCATCTGAGTCGCGCCATAAACGGCCCGGCCGCGATCTTGCGCTGGTTCGACACCTAATCATTTCTCATAGGGCGAATACATTGCAAGCAGACGATGACCAGCACGCGGCTGACGCGAAGATGGCTTACGCTCCCGGCATTGCCCCCCAAGCAGAGCACATCGGTTTCGTATCCGCTTCATGGACCAGAGTACCGCCTCTTGCGCACGCTCTCCTACCGCGCCCGGCGATCGAGAGAGACGCGAGCCGACTTTTTATTCAGAAGCGCTTGATCTCGATACCGTGCCTTCTCAAGGCATAGCCAATCTGGCGCGGCGTCAGTCCAAGCAAGCGCGCCGCCTTGGCCTGTACCCACCCGGACGTTTCCATCGCGGCGACTACGCGCTCGCGATCTGTGACCTTGGCGGCACCTATGTTGGGTCGGCCGGGTGGCTCTAGCGGCGTCAGTTCGCTACCGACCGGCTGAACGTGTGCCACAGCTTGTGTCGGCGGCATGCTCAGCCTCGCGGGAAGTGAGATTGTCGGGCTCGGCTGTCGTGCCACTTGCTCCAGCCCGCACTTCCATAGCGTGGCCGACAGGCATTGCCCGTGGCAGCAGGCAAAATCGTCTCTTACGATCGATGATCCGTGCGCCAGGGTCGCGGTCCGCTGCACACAGTTCTCCAGCTCACGGACATTACCGGGAAATCCGCAATTCATAAGAACGTCTATCGCACTTGACTCGAAGACCAGAGCACGGCCGTTCTCATTGTTGAAGTTCTTCAAGAATCGAGCGGCGAGAAGCGGAATATCAGTGCGTCTTTCGCGCAGCGGCGGCAGTAGCAGAGGAACCACGCTAATGCGATAATAGAGATCGGCACGAAACTCCTTCCTTGCCACCGCCTCTTCAAGATTCTTGTTCGTGGCAGCAATCACGCGGACGTCGACTTTGATCGTCTGATTGCCGCCCACCCGCTCGAACTCCTGCTCCTGAAGCACGCGCAGGAGTTTCGCCTGGAACGACGCCGAGATCTCGCCAATCTCATCCAGAAACAACGTTCCCTTGTCCGCGAGTTCGAAGCGACCCTTGCGCGCGTTGAATGCGCCCGTAAACGCCCCCTTCTCGTGACCGAACAATTCGGATTCCAGCACCGTCTCGGTGAGGGCTGCGCAATTCAGCTTGATAAAGGGGCGTTTGGCGCGCGCTGAACGCTCGTGAATAGCCTTCGCGACCAGCTCTTTGCCAGTGCCCGATTCGCCACGCAACAGAACGGTGCTATTCGATTTTGCGATCAGCTCGATCTTCTCAAGCATCGCGCGCAGCGCCGGACTGTCGCCGATAATTCCCTCGACTTGGACCTTCTTACGCTCCCGGCCATGAGGCTTGAGCTCGGACGAAGGCTGCGTCTGCAGCCGGAACTCCTCGTCCATAAGCCGCCCGCGGTCGCGCACAAAGGTGCAATGCAGCTTTGCCGTCTGGCCCAGAAGGCTTGCGACCATCGTCAGCAGGCGGAGGTCGTCCTCGAGCTGCGCATGCGTCCCGTTGTCTGCGATGCGGTCGATGCTCAGCGTACCCACAACTTTCTCGTCGATCTCTATGGGAACGCCGATGAAGGCAACACACGTATTACGGGCGGCGTCTAGCATCATCTCGACTTCCGAAAAACTGAAGATCGAATGCAGCGCTACGTTCTCGACGATGAGCGGCCGCCCCGTCGCCACAATTTGATCAATTGCTCCTTGCGGCAAGCGCCCCCCGCAATGCGCGTCGCGCCCTTCGCTCCGGCCGTCGTCTACGATGATCTCGGGCAGCCCGTCATGTTCGAACAGACATACGATGCCGCGCCGCATCTGCACGAGCGATGGCAGCCGCTCGATGACGCTCGCCAGCTTGGCTTCGAGCCGGGATAGGCCAGTGAGCGTGTGCGCTATTTCAAAGATCGTGCTTAGCGATTTCTCTTGCGACGGCAGAATAGAAGCGGAAGGCTCCGCGCCGGAGGTTGAGTTTGGTGTTTCGCTCAGGGAAACGCTGTCCAGCATAGTGACTTCTCCGTTCCTTTCTTGATCCTCCCCATCACCTCGATCGGACTTGTTAGACTCGTGTTGCATGCCTGCCTCGATCTGACATCCAATTCTCAGGCCGGGGGCGAGAGATGACGGCTCTTCATGGCACGCCGGCAGCACTTACAGTGACTAGATTTTGCGCTTATTCTTTCCAACTCGCTGCGCGGATTCGCCCGGCCAACATGGCTTCGATCGATGAAGCTGAGTTAGTCGGGTTCGCCAGGAACGGATTCACTCACAAGTGTTGCCCGCCATTGATCGGCACTTCGGCACCCGTGACATAACTTGCCGCATCTGAACATAGGAAGAAAATGACCTTGGCGACCTCTTCGGGTGTACCCACCCGGCGTAGTGGGATCTTTGGCACAAGATGCGCTTCCGTATCAGGCGACAAAATGTCCGTCTTGATTTCGCCGGGCGCGATCGCATTGACGCGAATGCCATGTGAGGCGTAGTCGTGCGCCATTTCGCGCGTGAGACAAGCGAGCGCAGCTTTCGACGTGGCATATGCCGTGCCTGCAAATGGATGCACCCGTCGAAGTCACATTGACGATCGAGCCTGATGCCGCTTTTAGCTCATCGAACAGACCTTGAGCGAGCAGGATCGGCGCCACCAGATTGAGGTGGAACACGCTCACCCAGGTATCGACTGAGGTCGCCAGCGACGTGAGCCGGGCACCGTTTGGCGTTTTTGGCGAGTTTCCGGCATTGTTTATCAGTCCCTGCAGCGGTGCGCCGGCAAGGCGCTCCTTTATCTGGGCAAGCACGCGCGGTAGCGTCCGATGATCGCTCAGGTCGACTTCGATATAGCTATCCCCCTCTGAGTCCCATGGGCAGCGCACCGCGTCGAATGGTTGGCGCGCGCAAGAAATGATGCGCCAACCGGCTTCCGAAAACAATCTTCCCGTGGCGCGACCGATACCGCGCGATGCCCCGGTCAATACCAGCGTCTTCCGCTCACGCAGCGGACGGCCCGCTCCATCGGCGTGAATTGGACCACGAGGGTCCGTTTCCGACGATTTAGCTGCGACCGCGTTGTCATCTGGTAGACCTAGATTCACACGCGACTCCCTTCCGCTCCCCTCGCCCGTGCACCTGGTGCAGGATCCGGGCCAGAGCGAAGCAGGGCACAGGTGGCGCGCTTTTACGACGCAAATGGCAGGTTCCGAACATCTGGCCTGTTTGCTTTGCGACACCGGCAGCGCCGCAGCAATGGATGTCGTCGAGCTCCCGGGTGCTGCCCACTGCGTGCGCTACGCTTCGAGCCAGAGGCTGGGGTTTCCATGGCGAGCTGACTGCGTCACCACTCCACGAGTGGTCTGTGGGTCATGCGCGCTAGACGAGATAGATTAGCTGCGGGCGGAGATCAGGATTTAATGGCCGGTTCGTCCAAGTTGCTCTCGGCCTGGTTACGCGCGGCCGCACATACGGCTCTTGAGCAATACCGATGGGCCGCCGGCCGCGCGGTTCATCACACCTCCGTCCGAAAGGACTCCGCGAGCGGAGCATGAACAAAGGCCGTCGTCCAGAAAACGAAAGCCCTGCCCAGCAAAGGCGATCCATCTACCGGACGCGCCTCCTTGCTGCTGGGACATTCTGTCGTGACTGTCTGTTACGTCAGATTTCCTCGGCGACCCGGACCGCCATTGCCGTGCTTTTCACCGTCTGGCCAGCGACGGCGGACTTGGCTGGAGGATGACAGAACTGTAAGCTTTCCGCGCGACTCGACTTGCACCGGAGGGCCCGAAGTGTTGCCGGGCAAGACCGCCGGCCCTCGCTGGCATCCGCCTTACGCTTCTCAGGCGTTCGCCCTCCCACCGCACCGCATCCATGGTAGTGCGCCGGTCAGCCGTCGCTTGCGGGACGGAAGTCGCCATCCAACGTTCCTGCGACACGTTGCGAAACTCGACCGTGTCGAAGCAAGCAGTATCAGACGATGATCTAGCCCGTCATTGTTCAGGCCCACATTCTGGCGCTTCAGGAAGCCGCGAAATGCTCGTATGGATTATCGATCAGGGTCAAGCGCTCCGGATTGCTCTGGTCGAATTCAATAATCCGTGGCACGAGCAGACGGGCATAGCGCGTGAAGGCGCTGGTGGGGGGAAAGCGGATCACGGTAGCGCACCGCGCAAGAAGATACATGTCGATGAGAGCGGAAGCTCCACCTTCAATTCCCATTTCCGCACTATGCAACGGCCCTGCCCGATCGGCCTGGAAACGTTTTGGTACGGCGAAGACATCGGGAAACAGACCCGATAGGCGATCGAGCACCTGTGCACTGTCCGTGCACAGGAAGACCTTTACAGGCTTTGGATATGGCAAAGCCTTGGCTTTACGGATTGCCATGCAAACCTGACGAAGGGCGAGCTCCGAATCGGCCCAGTACGGCGCATGCTCCATGATATCTTCGCCATTGCCGTGCCGAACATGAACGCCAATGATGCTATGGCCGCTAAAATGTTCCTCATACAAGGCGTCGATCCGCGCTTGCATCTCAGACCTGAGCTTGATGTTCCGAAAGATCAGTCGTTCGGCTGCCTCGCCACAACGCCACATTAGGCAGGCGTCACAGACAATGGTGTTGGCTTCGTTATCTTCTCTCGCCTGGAACAGCTCGGTCAGTTCGTCACGTTCTCGGAAGATCTGCTCATCCGGACGATTGATGCAGTCGATCGACGGCCTATTCCACCACCGCGGGAAGAACGGTCCGGGAAACGAGAGCTGGTTGATCCGGTCATCGCAAATCACCGGTACCCCAGCGATGTCCTCAACCGGCTCGAAGAACACCGGAAAGGCGTTGCTGAACGGTCGGTCGATGTAGCAGGAACCGCGCCAGTCAACGACGAGCGTCCGCCCGGTCCGCTGCGCGTACGACCAGGCCGACGCCAATGACCAGAGGCAGTCACCGAAGCCGGTACGCCTCCGAGAAATAACAAAGCGTTCCTTGGTCAAGTTATCAAACCCTTCTCGTTGTGCAAGATCAGCTTTGTGTGGCGCACCTAGCATCTGCGATTCCGATCCACGCCAGTGGACGGCTGGTCACCGGGACGCAAGGCGATCAACCCGCAACCCTCCTCCACGGCACCGCGCTTGGGAGGTCATGCGAGAGGCCTCCAAAGAGCCCTCTTCCGCATTGCTCACCTTTTGCAATCACGCAGTCGGTGACGGATGCAGCCGTATACGGCGGAGATCCCAGAGCCCACGCAGTTCGTTCACGAGAGCTTCTCGCCTAGTCCTGTCAGAGGTGACCCTGGCGAGAAGATCGGCAAGAACAGCTTCCTTCTCAATTTGCATCAGCATGTCGAACAGGTCATGCGAGACGCGCACGCTCTCCTGGCTGGAGTGACCCATGCGGATCTCGCAGACTGTCTCCTGGCGTTCTCGGCCCGCATGAGCGCGAACCCGGTAAAGAGATACATGGGGCGGCAGTGATACAGCGAGTGCAGTCCAGCTTTCGAGCGTTGTCGCCCGCTTTTTGACGAGGAATGAACCGATTACAAGGCCATCCAGCTCGGTTGACAAAAACGCCGTAATCGCATCGGCAACGGAATCTACGATCGGTTCGGCATTGTTGTTGAACGACGTGTTAAGCAAAATCGGGACGCCTGTCCGGCTCTTGAACGCATTGATGAGTTCCCAATAGGCGGCATTGTTCGTGCGGGAAACCGTCTGCAGCCGAGCCGTACCATCGATATGCGTGATCGCGCCCAGCAAAGCACGCTTGGATTCCCGCACGCGAACGACGAAATTCATGAAGGGGTATTCTGCGCGACCATCCGGCAACTCAAAGAACGCGCCCGCATCCTCCTCCAGAACTGATGGTGCAAATGGTCGATAACTCTCGCGCTTCTTGACCATCGCATTGATCCGGTCCTTGTTCGCCGCGGGCCTCGGGTCCGCAAGAATACTACGGTTGCCGAGCGCACGAGGGCCGAACTCCGATCGGCCCTGCACCCACCCGATCACGGCGCCATCAACCATCCACTCGGCTGCTCTGGTTGCGACGTCAGCGGTCCGTTCAAACTCGAGGTGTCCGGCCCATCCCTTTAGTTCCTTTTCGATGCTATCGTCGCTGCCGACATCTGGCCCCCAATAAACCGCCTGTAGCCGCTCGCGGGGCGCAGGCTGCCCGGCCTCGTTCGACACCATCAGCGCCGCGCCCAATGCGCATCCGGCGTCATGCGCAGCCGGCTGCACGAAGATGTCTTCGAACAGGCCTGAATACAGGAGTTTTCCGTTCAGCGTGCAGTTATGGGCCACCCCGCCAGCCAGGCACAACCGTTTCATTCCGGTCGACTCACGGTAATGCCGCAGAATGTGAAACACGATCCGCTCCAGCGCCTCCTGCAACGATGCGCTCACATCTCGATGCTGTTGGGTGAACGGCATTCCCTTTCGCCGGACCTCGATATTGTGCAGCAATGCTGGGCCGATACGTTCGAGGTGAACGCGGTAGCCACCGTTTGCGCAGAGCTCATAGAATTGGGAAAAGAGCTCGCGATAGCGTGCGGGATCTCCGTAAGGAGCCAGTCCCATAACCTTATACTCGTCGAACAGGCCGTAGCCGAGATATCGGATCGTCTCCAGATAGAACAGTCCGAGAGAGTTATTCTCTGGAAATGTCATAAGCTCGGTCATTTCGCTGCCTGACCCGACAGCCAAGAGACCCGACAGGAAGTCGCCACAACCGTCGATCGCGAGGACCAGGCTATCTTCAAAACCCGACATCGCCAGAGCGCTCACGGCGTGGGCCTGATGGTGGCCTACGAATGACACCCGGGAAGGATCAACTTGGGTACCGAACTCCGAGGCTAGAAGGTGCCGTAGCAGCAGATTCGCATCTAGGGGAATTGAGATTTCCGGTTGTGAGATGAACAACCGTTCGAGCATTGCATTGCAATAGGCTTCAGTAGCGTAGAACGCAATACGATCGACGTCGCGAAGCTCCACACCCGCGGCTGCAAGACAGTATTCGATCGCACTGCTCGGCAGCTTGTTTGAATGTTTGATCCGGTTGAGGCGCTCCTCTTCCACGGCAGCGATCACGCGCCCGTCCTTGACAAGTACCGCGGCGCCGTCGTGCAGAAACGTGCCCGGTAGCCCAAGGGGGTTTTCATAGACCCTGTCGAGGCCGCCACTCAATCCTAGACACAGCATCTTGTTCTCCGTTAATCCTGAGAGGCCTGTTGGCCTATTTCGTATCGCTTGCTTTGGAAGTAGGCCGCGCGAGGCCGATCAGGCATCGCTAGCTGACCAGACGCATGTAAGCGTCGCACGCGATTGGAAGTTCGCTAAGCCCGATATCTCATCTCGCACACGCGATGCTTCGCTTTAGATCTTATTCCTCTCACCGCATCAGGCGCTGCCGAAGGAGCACAGCCGAGACGAGGAAGGGGACTGCTGCGTAGATGCAAAGTGCGCCCACATGCAATCCGACGCTGT
This sequence comes from Bradyrhizobium sp. 35, assembly GCF_023073215.1. Classification (NCBI taxonomy): domain Bacteria; kingdom Pseudomonadati; phylum Pseudomonadota; class Alphaproteobacteria; order Hyphomicrobiales; family Nitrobacteraceae; genus Bradyrhizobium; species Bradyrhizobium sp. 35. The sequence continues at coordinate 19,434 of NZ_JADPJC010000005.1, read as the reverse complement.
CAACCGGTCGACCAAGCATTGTTGGACGAATGAGATCGACCGAATGACTCAGCGGCAATAAGGCTGCGATGCGCTGAAATGAACCGGGCAACTGGCTCATTGGGAAGATCGTCCCGCTTAAATACATCATGGGCGTAAGAATAAGCGACTGGTAGAAGATGAAATAGTCGTGGCTCGGTGCAAGCGCCGAAACGACCATTGCGAGGCTCGCGAAAGTAACGCCAGTGAGGGCGATGGCTGGTAACGCATAGGGGATGGATGACCACTCTGCGTAACCCAGCGCGACGGCCACAATCGTGATCGCGGTCCCGGCGAGCAAGGCCTTGCTCGCTGCCCATGCCACTTCACCGAGGACAATGTCGCCGAGCGTAAGGGGCGTACAGAGCACTGCCTCCCAGGTGCAATTTGTCTGCATGCGAGCGTAAGCCGCATAGATCGTTTCGAAGGTTGCGGAGACCATCGCGCTTGTGGCAACCATTCCAGCCGCCAGAAACGAGATATATGAGGTGCCCTCAACACCACCTATGATCATTCCAAGGCCAAAACCGAGACCGAACAGAGAGCTCATCGGCTCGGCCAGATTCCCAAGAACCGATGCCAGAGCAACTTTCCGCCAAACCAGAAAATTGCGGCGCCATACCGCCATCCAGTTCCACGGATTAGCAGGGAGCGCCGGCGCAAAACGTTGCCACATCGTTCAGTCCTTTATCTCTCGCCCGGTTAGCCGCAAGAACACATCCTCCAGATTTGGAGGACGCTGCAGAAAGCGCAGATCCGTGCGGTTGACAAGCCGGAGGCGCACCTGCTCTGGATCCGTGACATAGCAGAACAGCGTCTCCCCGCTCACCTCAGCGCGCTGCACTTGGGGTCTAACCAGCGGCAGCAGTTCGTGCGGGTTACCGCCGTAAATCTCGATCACTTGGCAGCCGATCTGCTGCTCGATCAGCGCGCGAGGCTGACCTTCGGCGATCTTACGGCCGTGCTCGAGCACGCACAGGCGGTCGCACAATCGCTCCGCCTCTTCCATGAAGTGGGTGGTGAGAAGGATCGTTTTGCCGCGCCCTAATAACGAGCGCAAGCGTTCCCAAATCAGGTGACGGCCGTGCGGATCGAGGCCGGTCGTCGGCTCATCAAGGACCAAGAGCTGCGGATCGTTAATGAGGGCCCGTGCCAACGTCAGGCGTCGCTTCATGCCGCCCGACAGTTCGGCGACTCGCGCGTCCGCCTTGTTCTCCAGGCGTGCGAATTCGAGCAGTGACGGCGTGACCGCTTCCACCTCAGCCGCGCTCATGGCGAAGTAGCGCCCGAAAACGAGCAAGTTTTCGCGCACCGTGAGCTGAAGATCAAGGTTATCGAACTGTGGGACAACCCCGATCCCCCGGCGCGCCAAGCGCGCCCGCGCCGGCACTGGCTCGCCGAGCACGCATATCTTACCTGCGTCGGGCGATGCAACACCCAGGATCAAACGCGCAAGCGTGCTTTTACCCGCGCCGTTTGGTCCCAGCAGACCGAAGCACTCTCCCGGCGAGACCGTAAACGAAAGAGCGTCCACGACGGCCCTGTCGTCGTAGAACTTGCTCACCTGGAAAAGGTCGACTGCCGCGGTTGACATTTGCTTACGCCATCGCGACGGACGTTGTTCCCGCCGCTTCCCCGCTTGCGCGCTTTTTTGTCCAAAGCAGGCCGTCACACCATACGTGATCGACGCGTCCCCACTGGCACGCGGCGGCAGCATCCGGGAAAAAGCCGCGTCCATGCAGATTGGCGCTGGTATTGCAAAGCAGCGGAATGGCTGTGAGCTTCTCGTATTCGACGAGAAGCTCGGCCACTTCATGCTGAGAGGTTCTAGAAACGGTTTGTAGACGAGCAGATCCATCGAGATGCACAACGGCGGGAATTTTGTCCCGCCATTCTGGTCGCGTCTGGTGATCGAACAGCATGTACGGATCAGGTATTCCAGGGCTAAAAATCTCCGCGGCACGATCCTCCAGGCATATCGGCGCTACCGGCCTGAAATGCTCACGAAGTTTGATGTCGTTGAGATGATCTTTCATTCCTTCCCAGCTCGCAGCCGCGAGAATGCTTCTGCCACCCAAGGCTCGCGGCCCGAGCTCGGCACGCCCGGCAAGGAAGACCACGGGCTTGTCGCAAGCGAGGATTGCCGCAAGTTGGCCCATAGTGCAGGGCGCGCCCTCCCATTCGGGCGGGACTTCGCTGGGACGCACGGCCGGTCCGCTGTAGACCGACCATTCCAGAGCTCTAAAGCCTTGCTGTGCCGCCAATGCAGAGCAAGCAGCACCAATGGCTGAGCCGCTGTCGTTCGGAAAAGGCGGCACCCACACGAAATCGAACAGGCCTGTCGCACGAAATGCACTATTCCACTTAATATTCAGGCCACAGCCGCCGGCTATGCAGAGGTTACGCGCCCCCGCAAGATTCGAATGCCGCTCCACCACATCAGCAATGGTGCGAACCAGCAGACGCTCTAGAAACACGTGAAATGACGCAAGGACGTCTTGGGCCTGTTTTTCCTTCAATCGCATTGCGCACGCATCGAAGAAGTCGTGCAGAGCTTCAAGTGGCGATTGTGAGCTGTTGATCGCTTCAAGCTCAGGACAAGCGCCCTCAGCATCCGTGGCAAAGTGCGCCTCATAAAGTTCATGAAACGTCTTAATACAGTCCTCGTCGGGCGATCCCAGTGCGATATAGGCCATCAGCTTGCCGGCAATACCGAGATCCCAGCTGGTCCGGTCTGCCCGCCTGTAAGGTCCAAAGTGGTGTCCTGCCGTCGCATAGGCGTGACCTATTATCGGAAACAGGCACTCGATGAACCGGATGCCGTGGGGCTCTACATAGTAGAGGCGCGGAAACATGCAGCCGTCCCACACCAAGCAGAAAGCAGATTGTCCGGATTTGGCAAACGAGCTGGCGCAGTATGCGGATGCTACGTGCCCGGTAACATGGGGATAGCTTTGATAGGGATATAGCTTCCCATCAAGCATGAGGCCGATCCGATCGCGGGACGTCAGGGGGCTATCGCCTTGCCGTTCGACATACGGCGCGCCCTTGAGCTTGATGGTCGTCGTCCCACTAAGGACTTCAAACTGTGACTCGAACTCTCCATCCCAGCCATCAATGACGAACTGATCAACATCGCTCGGATCCAGCCCGTGCTCCGCCAAGGCGTCAACAACGGCATCCAGGTTGTCGATGGTTTGATAACGCGGATTGTTGTTCAGCTTCTCCTGTTCGACACAAAACACCACCCGGCCGTCCTCGATCAGAGCGACTGCCCCGTCGTGCGTCAACTTGATACCGCAGATGCGCATAGTAGGTCCTTTCAAGCTCGGCCGTTAGAACAAATCGAAGATCGCTCCGGATTGCGAAAGCGGACCAACAAGCAGTCTTCGTCAGCCGACTGCCCCTGGCACTGCACGCGTTCGACCTCAATGAGCGCTTCAGCCAACATCGTGATGACTGTCTCGGCGCCAGCGACATGCCCCCATCGCCTGCAGGTGGCATCACGTGCAGATCCGAAGACCAGGTGCCCACCTGGAGCAAGCATCTTCACCAGCTTGTCGATTGCGGTACGCATCCGTGTCATGTCTTCGAGATAGTAGAGAACTTCGGCGACCACGATCAGATCGAACAGCTCTTCGGTCGAGAACTGCAGAATATCGGTCGCCGCCCAGCTGATATGCGACCACCTCTTGGTCCGCTGGACCGCTCGACCGATCGCTCGCGGCATAACATCGATGACCGTGAGCCGTTTGCAGTGAGGAGCAAGCTTCTCTGTGAATGCACCGGCCGCGCACCCGATCTCGAGGCCGGTTGAGACGGCGCCGTTCGACAGCGATAGTCGTAGCAATTGGGTGTGACGCTCACGTTCGAACGGATTGTCGTCAAGCCGCCACGGGTCATCGTTGGTCAGCTCCCGTTGCAACGATTGATATGTCTTGTCCACGCTCACCACTAAATCCCCTACAAAGCTGTCAGTCAGTCGCGGCGGCAATGCCATCAGACGCGATCAGCTGCGAGGAAGCGCGCGAAAGACCTGCCCCGCGAATTGAGCCTGGCGCTTCCGATCCCGGGTTAAGGCTTGGTCCATTTGTCGCGTCTTCGATCGAGGCCTTCGACTCATCGACGTCTGATGATTTCGCTACTTTGCGCGAGAGCCAGTCGCTGTTGCTCAAGGTACAGAGCGCATAGGCTTTCATCGGGAGCAGGAGGAAGATGTTGATAGGCGTGTGCAGCGAGAAGCCGATAAATCGAAGCTCGCCGGCACGAAGGGCCGCCACGCTGCATCGAACCATGGTCATCGCGACGATGGTCAGACCGGTCCACCAGGGCACGGTGCCGGTGAGCGCGAGCTGAGCGAGCGCGGCAATCGATGAGATGGCGAGCAGCAGCGGCCCGAGGTTCTGTCCGAGCACGTCGAGCGTAAGGTACCGGTCCAGGCCGGGCAACAGGTGCAAACCCAGCAGCGTATCGCGGTAAGTGCTCCGCGCCCAGCGGAGCTGTTGCCGCAGATAGGGCAAGAGCCTGTCCGGGACCACCGTGGCGGCGATGGCGTCCGGAACGTACTCGGTTCGAAACCCTGCCTTGAGCATGAGGATCGTCAGATGGCGGTCCTCACCGAAGTCGCTCGGCTTTCCTCGGAAGAACTGCGTCTCGTACTGGTCCAGCAGCAACAGCAGCGCGGAGCGGCGGTACATGGCACACGGCCCGCAGCAGCACATGACGGCACCAAAGCGCGTCTGAGCCGCGCGCTCCTCGTTGCAAGCCAACCAGTACTCCATGTCGATCAATCGGGTCAGCCAGCTGTCGTTCCGGTTGCTGGCCATCAATTGCCCCATGGCCGCGCCGACGGCTGGATCCTGCATCTTGCGTACGAGTTTGCTGACCACGTCGCTGGCGATTTCCGTATCGGAATCGACGTTGAGCACGAGATCGCCGAACGACCGGCGTATCGCTGCGATCTGCGCCTTACGCTTTCCAACGTTACTTGGCAGCAGAATGACGGTGAACCTCGGGTCATACGCGTAGCTCCCATGGACCGGGGCCACTGCAGCGACATTTGCAGAGCCGTCATCGACCACATACACCTGCAATCGCCCTGGGTAATCCTGGCTTGCGAGAGATTTCAGGCAGGCCGCCAGCGTGCGCGGATCCTCGTTAAAGCAGGGCACGATGATATCCACGCTGGGCAGAGCTGCGCTCTCGACGAGGTCGTACGGCGGCAGTGAGGCGTCGGTTCGCAGCGCATAAAGCGCCTGCGCGGTCTTATGGACGCTGGAGAGCAACGCGTAGGAGGCAACAGCAGCGGTGCTGATGGTGGCAAGCAGGCTCATGTGATTTGATCTATTCAGTGAGTTTGAGGAAGCGACCGGATTGCAAATCCAAGGTCATGCAGTGCTGGAATGAGCTGGGCGAGCGCCGTCACGGTCTGGTCGCGCCGACTAGAGTGAGGGCAGCGTTTCAACTCGTCGGGAGGGCACCCGTCGTGCAGGAGCACGATTGCTCCCGGCCGGACCGAGGCCAGCACCGCGGCAACAATCGCCTCGCCGCCAGGACGAGACCAGTCTTGCGGGTCCACTGACCAGTGCAGGGCTGCCAGTTCGGCCGTCGCCGACACGGCGAGGGCCTCCTTGGTCCAAGTCCCATACGGCGCACGCATGTGCCGCACAGAGGCTCGCGGGCAGGCCATTCCGATGACCTTGTTCGTCGTTAGGATCTCGTATTCCACCTCATCCGGCATGCATTTGGATAAATCCGGGTGCGTCATTGTGTGGTTTGCGAGTTCGTGGCCTTCTGCAATGATGCGCTGGATCAGCTCCGGCTGGCCCGCTGCATATGCACCGATCACGCAGAAAGTGGCGGGGGCCCGATGCTGCGCCAGCACATCCAGGATAGCCGGCGTGCAATGCGGGTTGGGACCATCATCAAACGTCAGATAGACACAGCGCTCTCCGCCCGAGTCGGCGCAGTCGCTCCGCGCTTCAGTCTCGTTGTCTGCAGACGTCACAGTTCTGGCCCGTTCCGTTCAATCATCTCACCGGCCGGCCATTCGCTCATTGGCCTCGCAATCGGCAGAACGAGGCCGACCACGTCCTCCACGCGCGTCGGAGGCACAGTGAGATAGATATCCGGACGAGCGGACCGAACACGGAGCCCTGGCAGAACAGTCGCTAATCCCTGTCGCCCGAGCAGCCTGGTAATATGTTTCTGCAGGGCAGATCGGACCGTGCCAAAACCGAACGGCACCCCAAGATCTCGCAATACGGGATACATCACGCGGATGGAGTGGCTGATGCCGAGCCCCTCGAGATCCGGGCGCACCCCGTACAATCCGAGTTCAGCCACAAGCAGATCGACCTCACCCACTTTTATGAAGCGGCGCAGTGCGCCGATGTGAATCGCAACACCACGATCATCGTAGCCGATTGCGCGAATCTCAGGCCTTGCGCCGGCCCAGCTTCGATGACCTTCAAAGGGCTTTGCATTGAATGCCCCGGTCGGACCATAGGTCTTCCGGAAGAAGTCGGACAACTCAATATGGTCAGCAAGTTGAAGCTCATTCTCCCAGCACAGCCTCCAACGAACTGGAGGGCGCGCCGAAGCACCTCGTGTGGATCCGGGCGCGATCATTTTCATAGAGAGTAATTCCTATTCATTATCTGGCTCCTGACGCACGCCAGCAGTTCGCTACGCTCGAAAGGCTTGCTCAAAAACTGGAGTCCAGTTTGCAGGACTCGCCTCATATCGTTTTCGAAGCTGTCTGTGAGCAGAACGGTGGGAATCGCGCGTCCGGATGCAGCCAGATGATGGAAAAGCTCAAAGCCACTCATCACGCTCGACTGCATGTCCGCGATCAAGCACGACGTGATCAAACGGCGGCCCGATTTCAAGAACTCGTCTGCGCTCTCGAAGGGTTCGGGTACGTAACCCGCCGAAAAAACCATATCTGTCAGACCTTCACGCACTGACCGATCGGCATTCACAATGGATACGACGTCGAGCGTGTGCGCAACTCGCATCAGATTCACCAAGGACGGCTTCGCTTGCATGTTCGGCACGATTTCTCCGCAGCAAGGACGCAATCGGATGCGACCAAAACACATTTGGCACCCGCAACCGAAGGGGTCCAACTGGAGGGAAATCTACGGTCAGGTTAAGCGTTCGCTCAATTCTACAGCGGTACACGGCCGGTATAGAATGGGTTGGCGAAGCCATACGATGGTTTGCTCGTCCTATACGCCCACGCACATTTGCGGATCGCCACCGTGCTAGCTCGCCGAGATAGGACTTGCGCAACACGCGCGAAACTGCGACCGCACGGTCCAGATGTCTTGATCGATCCTTGGCGCTGGGCTGAGACGCGCTACGATTTGTAACCATTCTGATAGATCTGGCATCTCGCTAAACTATCCTTTGCTATCCTCAGTCGGTACAAATGGTAAAATCGATTGTATCGATAGAACACATTCATACGGTGGATCACTCAAGATTATGCGTTTCAAGGGCCTCGATCTGAATCTCCTCGTCGCGTTCGACGCCCTGGTGACGCAAGGCAATCTCACTGCGGCGGCAAGAAGCATCAACCTCAGTCAACCTGCCATGAGTGCTGCCGTCGCGCGGCTTCGCACTTACTTTCGCGATGAGCTATTCACGATGAGGGGTCGGAAGCTTGTCCCAACGCCGCGGGCTCAAGCGCTCGCAGCCCCAATTCGCGAGGCTCTCGCTCACATTCAGCTCTCCATCATTTCTCCGGAGGGCTTCACTCCGTCTCAATCGAATCGGCGATTCAGGATCATCCTGTCCGACTTCATGACTGTCGTGTTTCTTCGAAGAATCGTGGACCGCGTCGCGCGGGAAGCTCCGACGATCAATTTCGAGTTGCTGCCGCCCTTAGAGGAACCCGATGAACTTCTCCGGCGCGGTGAAGTCGATTTTCTCATGTATCCGGAGATGTTCATGTCGAGTGCGCATCCCAAGGCGGCACTGTTCGAGGACACGTTCGTTTGCGTGGGCTGCCCCATGAACAAGCAGCTGGCGCCGCGGCTTACGTTCGAGAAGTACATGTCGATCGGGCACGTGGAAGCCCGGTTCGGGGGCTCCCTGAGGCCCTCCTTTCACGAATGGCTCTTGCTCGAGCATGGTTTCAAGATACGCACCGAGGTCGCAGTGCAGGGTTTTGGTATGATTCCGCCTATGTTATTGGGCACCAACCGTATAGCGAGTATGCCCTCAAGACTGGTCAGCCATTTCGCAGACACGATGCCCCTGCGGGTCATCGAACCTCCGCTGCGACTTCTCACATTCACCGAGGCCGTCCAGTGGCCGGCCATTCATAATACTGATCCTGCAAGCATTTGGATGCGCAACATGTTCTTGCAAGAGGCATCCATGATGGTCTCTCCGTCCGAGACCAACCAATGTCACGGCCCGTTCTAGCATTGTTCGGCCGTTTGCGATCTAATCTCGGTTAACCAGATCTACGCCAGGCTCGAGGCTCCGGTCCTCGCTGGTGTTCGGATTGGCGCGTTTGAGCGTAGTTTGATCGGGTCGGCCGCGCTCTTGATCTCGCGCTGGCGTGACGATCTTGCGCTTCATACAGCTCGTTCGGCGGCGCTCCGCCTGACTTGCCTGACACGACGGCTGCATCGCACTGTTCTACATGAGCTGAGGCTCAGAGCTCGCGAAATGGTCCGGCCAGTCAGATGAACGAAATCAGGCCTTGGCACTAAAATCCCTCGAATCGTACACCGCGTCAGGTTGTAGACTAAGACCTGCGATCGAGGCTGCAAACGTGGACACTGGCAGGCACCCACACCGCTCTTAACCTGCCGGTGGGCATTCTCCTTGCCGTCTACTCTCCCGGTGATCGCAGCAGCAATGCCAAAGCACCACATCGGATCGGTGGGTGCAGGTCATCCTTTCGGATCGCGACAGTGGTGTTATTCGAGAGTGTCGTGGCGCGTCGCGCGCGGGATGCTGCCGCCGTTAGTCCCGAGTTGCGGCCCGTCACCGCTGACTTCGAAGAGCTACTTCGGTGCGGTAACATGATTTGCCAATCTTACCCAAAGCATCTATGTCCAGCGCTCGCACACCAAAGCGATGCTGTTCGAGAATGAAAGTGAGTGAGCTTCTGGACGAGCAAGGGACTGTGCTGCGCAACAGTGATCCGGCTCACGTCTGGATATGCGAGTTATTGCTGTAGGAGCTATGGCACGTCGTTGTTTCCCGGCGCGCCCGCGCGGCGCCGGGGGCGTGTTGCCCGTTTTGAGTGTGCCTCCACGTCCGACGGATATCGGAGCGATCCTTCGAGGCTCCGTCCTCAATCGCGAGTAACGTTTCGCCAACCGCGCGAGGTGCGCTCGCGTTGAGATACATGCCGGAAATGGTTTTGCGGCCCGCCTTCTCTCATTATACTGGCGCTTTGCGTCGCAGACTTGCGCCGTTGAAGAGCAGCCATCATCTTGTTGCATTCCAAAACCCGACGTTGCCATGCGCGAACAACGCCTTCGCGGCTACAAAGCCATCAACAGACTAGCAGCGCGTCGAAAACGCTGCTAGGTGCCGAGCGGGCGGCCGCGCCACCCATCTGATCAGATCAGTACTTTGTCTGGGCAGCCGTTCGTGAAGCTGTGTCTCAAGAGCAAGCGGGGTGGCATGTACCTGCTTTCGTTTCGTGTGGCGATCAGACAGCAAATGGCCGCTGCTGTGCCAGCATCCAGCGGAAATTGCACAGTTTCGGTCAGGCAGTGTTGGACAAAAGGGAAGCAAACGCCGTGTTGCACAACGGCACCACACGAACGCACCTGTCACATTCTTTCGCGCACGTCGCCGCTCCGTCTTCTTTTTGCCCTACCACAGCCAAACGGCTTCCCCACGTGCAGCGAAGGTGCCGCAATGAAAGGAGCTTACTGTTGGAGAAGCCGAGCGGAGTCTACGACCCGGAGGATCTCGCGAGCTTGGGAATTCTTTTTGATCGAGCAATCGCGTCTTTACCGACATGCATGCGAACCGGCGAGAATCGCGTAGCGATCGCCAGACTTGTGATCCAACGCGCAGCGAGGGACGAATTGGCGTCGCTGGCGAACTTGATGCTTGCACTTGTCTCGGCTGATTGATTAACAGCATGCGTCAGTGCTCCTGGGGTTCGCAGCAAGACACCATCATCTAGATCATTGAAATCGCTTGATTCTCACGTGACGTCAGGTTGTAGGCTTGCAAATTGAGGACCATGACAAAAGCCACACCACGACGGCGCCGATGGCGCATTGGAGAACTTGCAGAGGCGACCGGCGTAACGGTACGCACTCTGCATCATTACGAACATACGGGGTTGTTGACGGTCGCGGAACGTACCGGTGGCGGTCACCGCATGTACGATCGTGAAAGCCTACAACGCGTCTGTCAGATACGGGCGCTACGTGAGCTCGGCTTCTCGCTTCCTGAGATCCGCAAAGCCATCGAGGGACGGTCGTCTCTCACGGACCTATTGCGCAACCATCTCGAGCGAATTGAAATTCAAGTCGCGCGGGCGACATTATTACGGGATCGATTGCGCAATATGACGACGCAAGGTGAGACAGAAGTTAGTGTCGACGAGCTGCCGGCCACGTTAGATGCAATGTCGCGGATTCAGGAACGCGCCCCCTCGGCCATCTGCACATGCGCCTCTAACGCTAGCCGCGAAGATCGGTGGCGCAAGATTCGGGATGAGCTACGAAGCTGCATGGATCGGGGCGAGCCACCATGCAGTGAGCGACCAAATGCGGTCGCGCGTCAGGCCCGTTCGCTGCTGACTGAGATCGCAGGAGTTGATTCGACTGTCTCGATGATACTGAAGGTGCTGACGCGATTGACTGAACCACACAATCTCGCCGGTTGGGATGCGAGCCTCATGCGATACCTGGATCTCGCCCTCGCCGCGCTGGAGAGCCAGCTCGGAGAGAGTTGACGCACCCGGCTGCCCGGACTCGGTTGCTCAAATGTCTCTACTGAATGAGCTGATGCTGATCCTTGTCTGACTGAGGATCGTTGGCCCGTAGCAATTCGCCTGCGAATGTGCGTTGTCGGCACTCTTGGGGACTTCGCTCTGCCAAGCTCGACGAGCACGCTTCGAAGTACTTGATCCGTACGTAGCGTCAAATTGTACCTTCTAAAAGTATCGACGCAGCGGCGGGGCGACGGACAGAGCGCCGGCTAGGCCGATGGAGACTCCAATGATCTGCACCACTTTTGGAAGTTCCCGGTGAGAGCGCTGGGCGAGGGCAATTCGGTGGATGAACGTCTTTGGCCATTGCCGGCGACTCCGCAAACGGCACGCTCTTTAGCTCCATGCCGCACTCGACGAAGAATGCTGCAGGGGCAGCCGATGTCGCCAAGCTCAAGGCTTCAAGCCAATCTGCCGCAGGTTGCAGGCTACACTTATGCCCCAGTTCAAGCATGGGCAGGCTCGGTCAGACGGCGGGCACCGTCGATGCCACGCGGGTTGCTGCGGCCGAACCTCGGGCTCAATCGAAAGGGCCATTGCCACGGTTCGATTCGACTCCAAGGGAGACAATGCCGCCCCTGGGTCCATCGATTACCGCTGGCCCGATAATCCGTCGAAGGGGTCGCGCAGACCTGACCGCCCGCACCAACACCGCACGGAGCGTTGAATGATGAACCATTCTAGGCCTCGCGATTACGCGCTGGTCACGTGCGTCGCAGTCGCCGCACTCGCGGCATTTCTCGCCCTCGCGGCAATGCTATCAGAGCTGTCGTGCGCGCCCGAACGGCCGCCCGAAGAGTACGTTCCCATTCGTCTGGTACCACTGGAATGAGCATCACTTCCACAATCGTAAGGCCGACGAACATCGGTGGCTTCTTCCACCTAGTGACACTGATGCGCACCTCGCTCTCGGGAGTGAGCTGCGAGGACCTCTTTAGAAGGAACGTTTGTGGCAACATGTCAGGCGTGCGCAGTCTGTCTGCGGATTATGCGAGTTCAAGCCACGTTAGCAGCGTTGTTCGGCCGAGTGGACGTGGCGTTTCCTCCCCTCTTGAAACAGGTATTCGCCGGGATAACGCCGTGCGCCCGCCTGATCCGATCCGTGCTGATCGCCGCGGGCTTTGAGACGGGCTCGGATCCGGTGCGGCGCTTAGATCTGAGCCCGCCTATGCACCCCACCCCTCACATTTGAGCACGCCTTGCGCTTCCCGGCTCCGAACACAGCGCGCGCATCACGTAGGCTCGATGAAGGCCATCAACTGCCCTCGCCGACAAAAGGAAGAACACCAAATTGGATGCAAAACTGCAAACTATGCTTTCCTCGCTCTCGCCGGTGGCTCGCGAATTGGATGCTCTGCCGTCCGGGCGGCCCACCGCGGACAATGCTTGCGTGAAACTGAACACGAATGAGAACCCATTTCCCTTGCCAGCCATCGTGATGCGAAGCGCGATTGCAGCTCTTGAGGTGCAATACCGCTATCCAGAAGACGACAATGTCAGCTTGAGACAAGCGGCCGCAGCGGCCTATGGGATTGCCACTGATCGTGTGATGGCCGGCAATGGATCGTCTGAACTCCTCAGTCTCATTTACAGAGCCTTTCTTGCCCCGGGCGACGGCGTCGCAATGATGTCGCCCGGCTTCTCATTCAATCGCAAGCTTGCGATGTTGCAAGGGGCCCGGTTCATTGAAATTCCCTGGTCTGAACCCGACTGCTTGCCGATGGACGAGCTGCTTTTCGGTCCGGCTAAACATGCCAAGTTCATTCTGCTGGCCAATCCGAACAATCCGACCGGAACCTTCGTTCCGGTCGCTGAGATCGAGCGCCTCGTTACACGGTCTGACCGATTGATCGTATTGGACGAAGCTTATGTCGATTTCGCACCTGAGGACGGCCTACGCCTCATTGAGCGCCATTCGAATCTTCTGGTCCTGCGCACGCTTTCCAAGAGTCATTCCGCCGCTGGCATTCGCGTCGGCTTCGGTTTCGGCCATCCCGAGCTGATTGGGCGGCTTCGCAACATCCAGAATGTTTTTAATATGAATGTGGTCGCTCATGCCGTAGGCATGAGCGTCCTTGCGCATCGCGACGCCTACGAGGAGAACCATCGCCACGTCAGGTCTGAGCGTCAGCGCGTAGCGGCCGCCCTCTCGGAATTTGGGTTCTCCGTAACGCCTTCCCACGCGAACTTCCTCCTCGCCCGTGTGCCGGTAGGCCAGGGTGGCAGATGGTGGCAGGCGGCATTGCAAGACCAGAGCGTCCTCGTTGCCTTCTTTCCGGATCCCGGCCTGGAAGAGTGCATTCGGGTTAGCATCGGTACAAAGCGCCAGATGGATGCGTTTCTTGCGGTTGTCGGCAGCATTCTTAAGAAAGTGGGATGCCGTGGCTAGTGAACCCTTCCACTCAGGTCACAGATCCCCGTTCGTCATCGAACAGGACCCACACATGATGCAGCTTCGCGACCGGCCTCAGTCAGTCATTGTCCGGTCGACGCATTGCGAGCTGCTGAGAACGGCTTCGCGGCATATGCACGCCAGCGAGCGCTTCTTGAACCCCAAAAACCTAGCGGACTCCGGTCCTCTCTATAGGAGATAACTGAGTGAGAAACGCTCTTCCCTCAAACCTGACCTGCGGCATTTTTGATCATCTTGACGAGGACGGTCCCGATATCGCCAGGCAATACGCGGACCGCCTCGCGCTGGCGGAGGCCTACGACCGGCTCGGTTTCTATGCCTATCATCTGGCAGAGCATCATTGCACCCCCCATGGACGCGGTCCATCGCCGAACTTGTTTCTGTCAAGCGTCATACAACGCACACGGCGACTTCGCGTTGGTCCGTTGGTCATGCTGCTCAACCTCTACCACCCGTTGCGGGCATTCGAGGAGATCTGCATGTTGGATCACCTGAGCAGCGGCAGAGTCGAGGTCGGCCTTGGTCGCGGCTCCCTCCCGATCGAACTGAGCTATTTTGGGGTTGGAGCCGACGTTGCCTCTAGCCGTTACGAGGAAGCTTCCCAAATCTTCGTTAACGCGATGAATGGCGGCCCGCTCTCGTACAAAGGGCAACATTTTGCGCTGAGCGACGTTCCTTTGACGCTTTCACCTCACCAGCGTCCTTGTCCCCCGACATGGATTGCTACAAATCGGCCAGAGTCCGCGCATTGGGCGGCGGCGAATGGCGCTAATCTGGCGTGCATGGGACCCTCTTCTGCCGTTCGCAAAGTAACAGATCGCTATCGCGCTCATGGAAACGCGAAGTATGACACCAACGGTTCAGCACCATTTCTCGCATTACTCCGCATGGTCGTAATTGCCAGCTCTGAAGCAGCCGCCCGCTCCCTCGCCGCGCCAGCCTACGAAACTTGGCTCAAGAGCTTTAAGTTCTTGTACGACCTCAATGACATCCCGCCTCCATCCAACCTGCCCCTAACCTTGGATGCCGCAATTGAGAGTGAACTGTGCGTTGTCGGATCCCGCGCTTCGGTGCGCCAAACTCTTCTCGATCACGTGGAAGAGGCAGGCGCCAACTATCTCCTTTGTCAGCTCGCCTTTGGATCTCTGTCACTGGATGCCTGCCTCAACACAGCAACTGCGATTCACTCCGAGCTCATGGCGGCGGAGCACTGATGGTGAGCCGATTCCAAGCAGTTCGCCCTTGACCATGCAATAAATGGCAACACCGAGGCCCATGAGCACCGCAGCCGGATGCATTTGTCAGGCCGCTCTTATGGCTCAAGTGGCTCTTACGCGCATGAGACCCTTTCGACTACATCACCAAGGTGTAGTCTCGACGGCAATAAATGCCGCGTCTCCCATTTTGCATGTGTTGATATTGCCCGCGCAGTGGTTTGCTTGGCCAGGTGAGTTGGCTCACGCTCATCCCGCTTTGGCGCGCCAGTTCGTCGATCGCATTTCACACGAATCCAAGATGTGGCTTATCGCACGGGCGGGCCTGTCGTGACGCGGTCCCCGCAGCGCTTCGACCAGATGGACGAGATCGCGCGTAAGCTCGAGATCGTGCTGGCGGAGTTGGCTTCGCTGCGCATTCTGCTGGCTGCGCACGGAATTAGCACCCCTCCGCCTCTGCATGAGGACTACCTCACTGTTCAGCGATACGCAGCGATGAACCACATAAGCCCCGAAGGGGTGCTCTCTCGGATCCGCCGCGGCAAGCTGCGCGCGGAGAAGCGCGGTGGCCGCTGGTGGGTGAAATGCACGGTTTGCACAGCATAGCCGTGCAGTGGCGAGGACAGTTATGGTAGCCGAAACGAACCAATCCGAGATACGGAATCCAGCACGTGAAAATGATCTGCGCGTTTAAGTTGCCGCCCTTTCTGCGCTCGACCCGATGACCAATGGAGAATCAAGAGATGATCGAGGTCAACGTGGCGCACGACCAACACACCGTCGCGGGATCGGCAGGCTCGATGTCGATGCACCCAGGCAATCACAAAACGCGCGCGTGGCAGAAGTCCAACTCCGATGCCGCTGCATGTATTGTGGCAAATGGGAAGCGGCGCATACCCTCCGTTTTGCACGTGAGCCACCGCACGCTACCGAGTTACGGCTTGGAGCGCAGGAAAGAGAAGTGCCTTGCTCGCAGATCGCACCTTGCGAGTTCCGCTAAGCATATCTTGAACGTCCGTCTCACGCGGGCTGGGGTGTAGCAGCCGACATGTATCCCAGTCATTCGCCTGTTCAGGGTCGCCTCGCGCGCCGGTGCGAGACGCGGACAGGTCTAATTTCGCTGGGATAGTCCGAGATTCAGGCTGGAGAAGGAGATGGCCAATGATGTCACCAAGGCTAATGTCAGTTCTCGGGTCGACGGTAGCAGTCGAGCGTATATTTTGGAAATTTCGAGAATTGATTGATGGCGATAGCGCGATCTCACCTGAAGTTCGAGAGACGCTTCATGTAATCCTAGATGCAAAGCTTCTTTCCGCAAAAGATAAGATTATGAGCGACGCGCGCGCTGCGATTGACGCAACTCCTGATTTGCCGCAGGCGGCCCGCGATCGAGCATACCGGTCGCTCGACTTTGCAATGAAGATGTTCATGACCAGTGAACCGCGCCGCGCTGAGGATCCCTTCAACGAAGTTGGTATCTGCAGCGCTCATCTCAAGACGCGTTGATGCAGGACCCGCTCCAGCGATCGGCGCCTCACTGCCGCCGTACGACCCGGTCAAGACCGGTGCTTTGCCCAGCGTGGATGTCGTCGTGCCCTGCTTCAACGAGGGACCGGCGTGCGCTTGCCGCCTGCCTGAGGTCTCTCGCAAGCCAGGGCTTCCGGCAGTTCTGCTCCGCCGCCGCTCCGAGTTCCCGCACGCCGTGGTTCCTAATGCGGCATTCGGCCTTGCTCAAGCAAGGCAATTGCCGATCTGCCACAAGAGGGCGAACGCCGGGCGCCGTCAGTTCGTCGAGCACAAAATCGGGAGGCGGCGTGGAGGGCACGCGCGTGCAGTCAGTCCCAACAACGCGGTGCAAGGTACGACTGCTGGCCGATTTGACCCGAGACACTGACGGTGACGACGGCGAGCCGGCCGTTCACGGATGATCGGATCGGCAGCCGTGTATTCGCGACCGGCCCTGGACCTTGCAACGTACGTTTGTGTGATCTTAGCATGCGCGGAAGCCATTGCCGGACCGAATTCTAACAAGCGCTAGTGCACACCATCGACAAGGAGCACCTTTCACTCTCCTGCGGCATCTACGCCGGTTCAATGCCCGTGTCCATCTGCACTGGGCCAGAAGGCTGATCCAGAGCCACCGCACGACTTCGACTTTCATCTCGCGCAGGATCAGCGCCGCATTGACCGCCGAATTGAAATCTCTCAACTCGCCTACCTAAACCGAGAGGTTTCCAAGGTTAGGCTCTCCTCCTAGAACTCGATCCGCGATAGTCACTACAGCGGATGCATCATGAAACCTGACGAGCGCCTCGCCGAGGTCCTGGAGAATAGCGCGTGTTTTGATCATGAGGCATCGGAGGTGTGGGCGCAGTGCCTCTCGCCCACTGAGCGGCTGGCGTATATTCGAAAGCATCGCTCTCACTTCCGGTTCGCAGATTACGATGACGTGATATCTGTTATACGGGGTCGGCGCTTCACCGGTTGCTCATCGCAGCTCCTTCGGTGGCGTCACAGGATAAGAGCAAGGGCGTTGCAAGGCGCTTTGCTCTTTTCGGTTGCGGTGTGGCTGGGCCTCGTGTGGGTTGCGGTGCGCTTCATCCGCTGAGATCAGCAGCTCGCTTTTCGCCGACGCCACGCAATCTGGTTCGCACGCGAAAGAGCATTGCGAAGCGTGATCCGCAATGCCGCAACCTGACGCAGGGTTCGGTTCAAGCATTCCTTTCCGACGAAATGTTGCGGTGCAGCTACAGCTATCCGTGCGGATGTTGTTAAGACGCGCGAGGCTCGGGGCACTCAAGACATGAGAGTAGAAATGAAGAACTTGTTGCTCGCGACTGCAAGCATTGTGGCGCTCGGCGCGATTGCGCCCGCATTCGGCGCGGATCTGGCTGCGCAGCCCGTCCAGCCTCTCTATGGCAAAGCTCCGCAGCTTGTTGCGGCTATGATCTATGACTGGAGCGGCTACTACGTCGGCTTGAACGGCGGCTTGGGCTCAAGCGCGAATTGCTGGGACTTCAATGGCGGCACACCTGAGGGCTGCCATGATGCGACCGGCGGTACTGTGGGTGGCCAGATCGGGTATCGAAGGCAGACGGGCCAGATCGTGCTTGGTGTTGAAGGCCAGGGGAACTGGGCTGGTTTGACCGGCTCGAATGACAGCGTCGCGTTTGCGGATATCAACCGGACCAAGATTGATGCGTTCGGCCTGATAACAGGGCAGATCGGTTATGCCGTAGACAACGTATTATTTTACGCCAAAGGTGGTGCCGCAGTGACGAGCAATACCTATCAGATTAGCTCGACCCTCACGGGCGCGCAGCTTGGGAAGAGCGACCACATTCTTTGGGGTGGTGCGCTGGGAGCTGGGATTGAGTACGGTTTCGCGCCGAGCTGGTCGGTCAGCCTCGAGTACGACCACCTATTCATGCAGCCCGGAGCGGTGCACTTCGCCGCGCCCGCAGGCGGAACCGATCGCGTCCGCCAGGATTTCGATCTTCTGACTGCCCGGCTCAATTATAAGTTCGGCGGCCCGTTTCTTCTGAAATATTGATCAGCAGTACGAACGAAGAATCGGAAGCCCCGGCCCATGGCCGGGGCTTGTTTTTGCAAGGGCAGGCTTGCTGCATCAAGCAATACCGTTATCCCAGGCGACTAGCTTGCCGCAATCCAGGCCCAAAAACCGCTCCCATATTGATGGGTATCGGCATCCACAACCAAGCACGCTTGCGAAGATCACTGTGATCGCACGCGCGTCATCGATGCGCCGAATGGTCTACCGTCATGGCCAGTCCACGTCGGATTTAGGCGATCGTACGAACCTCTCCCGCCTCGAAAACTCGACCAACCCTCGGCGGGATACGCATCTATGCCCCCGAAGACGACGAGACGACAGGCGTGTCAGCTATTCGCGGCGACAGCATCTTCTGCACCTTGGGCTGAACGTGTCCTCGCTGTCATGTTGCCACGCTGGTCAGATCGATCGCTCGTGACTTCGACATAGGTCGGTACGGGGCAGCGGCGCCGAAACGTCAGATTAGACCGGGGCGAATCGCCTTGGCAAGCCAATGGGTACGGCTGTTCGTCTCTAGCTTTCGCATCGCGGTTCTTCAGGTGAAAGTTCACCGTATTCTCGCTGACTCTCAGGATGACTCCGATTTCCTAGGATGATTTCCCCTCTTCCACCCAGCGGAGGCAATCCTTTTCTCGTTCGGATAGGGCCACTTTCATATGGCATTTGCCCTCCGATGAGGGCGCGATTTTTGTAAATGCATGATGAAACTGCCAAGCCAATGCGTTGAGACGACTGAAGCGATACTGAGGGTCGACATCGTCGAACCTGGATGCAAAGGATACGACGCATAGCCGTCCAAATGGTCCGAACAGTGGTACGGTTACGCCGTGCTTCAGACCCGCCTCTTTGGCCTCGTTCAACACACGCACTTCGCCGGGTTGCAATCGATCTTGTGAGCGAGTTGATCCCATAGAAACGGTGACGACTGCATCGTCGTACCGAACCACAGGATCGATGGCATTGTATCGGCGTTCAGCATAGCGCTCGCGCCACGCGGAAGGAAAGCTCACCGTCACGGCGGCTGGCAGATACTCTGGCCGGCGGGTCGGCTCCGCGTCCGTCAGCGCCCCGTAAGCGACTTGACTGAAGCCCTGTTCGCTCGAGCAGCGTAAGCGCGATTTTCTCCGCACGATGACGCCCGCGCTTTTGACGGATGGCCTTCGTATCGAGGGCGGCATCTGACCCGTTCAGGCAGCGGCGGTTTTGGGGAAGTTGAAGGGCAGCAGGTCGG
>NZ_JADPJC010000027.1:0-45325 GCF_023073215.1 Bradyrhizobium sp. 35 | reverse complement strand
GCCGTCCAACCATCGCGCAGGGAAGGCCGAGTGATTGGCTACACCTGTATGCTGCTGTGCGGTTTTCCTGCGTGTGCTTTTCGCGCAGCGGACCGCGGGTGCCAGCCGGCACCCGGCCTTCCCTGCGCCCTCTTGGACAAGAGGGTGGAGCGATCAAGCAAAGCTCGGGCGAAATCAGCCGCGAGAACGCGAAGCTGTGTCTGCAAGTAAAAATGCGAGCTGGAAGAGTGGCGCTGCCGCCTCATACTCCGTCATTGCGATCGCAGCGAGC
Organism: Bradyrhizobium sp. 35; assembly: GCF_023073215.1. Taxonomy (NCBI): domain Bacteria; kingdom Pseudomonadati; phylum Pseudomonadota; class Alphaproteobacteria; order Hyphomicrobiales; family Nitrobacteraceae; genus Bradyrhizobium; species Bradyrhizobium sp. 35. The sequence goes on along the minus strand of NZ_JADPJC010000027.1, from coordinate 45,054 downwards.
GATCCAGAAATGCATCCGTGGAAGATGTCTGGATTGCTTCGTCGCAAGAGCTCCTCGCAATGACGACGTGGAGGCAGTTTCGCTGATCGCGCTAGGCTTCCGGCATCACCGTCCCGCTGGTGCAGACATCGCGCCGTTGGAATAGCGGGACCAGTCGGGCCCGGTCGGCTGCGACGGCCAGAGCGCGGCGTTGGAGTCGCGCACCGACTGGGTGATGGGATGGGGCTGCGCCTTGCGGACATGACGGCGGTCGTTCGCCGCGGCAGTCTGGATGGTGGCGGCGGCAATCAGCGTCGCGCCGAGAATGATGAAAGTCTTTTGCATTGTTTCTTTCTCCCGTGACGACGCCCGGCTGTGAGATGTGTGTTTTGTGTGTCGCCGTCGCGGCTGACAAGGCGACGCGCCCGGCCGATATCACCGCTCGCGACATCACATTGGGGCGAGCCAATTTTCTAGCCTCGGCTAAATATTCGGCAATCGCGACCGGTGGCACCGGTGGACTTGCCTGCTCCAATCCGGTTCAATGGGCCAAATCTGGTTTTCAGGCGACAATGATGTCGAAATATCTGCTGGTCCTTCTGCTGATCGCCTCGCCGGCCGTGGCGCAGGTCAAGCTGACCCCAAAAACATCGGCGGCGCATCCGGACCCCTGCGCGCCGATCGGGCGGACCGCGGACGGCAAGCTGGTCTACTCCATGAAATGCGAGAATTTGCCTGTGCCGCCTCCGTCGCCGCAGGCGGAACTGAGGGAGGCGCCGCAGCCCGCCGCCGAGCCGGAGCCCGAGACGCGGCGGAGTGGCGTTTTCGGCTGGTCCTACGACCGCAGGTAACGGGCCGCGCCCCTTGCGCGAAGCCCGACGGAGTGCTCTTTGCCTGAAAATTCCCCGTGGGGCCACCGCCCCCGATCCAGAGAGATGAGATGACCAAACTCGTTATCCGCGCCGGCGACTTCACCTTCGATGCTCGTTTCGAGGAGCAAGCGGCCCCGAAGACTGTCGCCGCGTTCCGCAAGGCGCTGCCGTTCGAAAGCCACATCATCCACGTGCGCTGGAGCGGCGAGGGGGTGTGGATGCCGCTCGGCGACTTGGACTTCGGTGTCGGTTACGAGAACCATACCAGTTATCCCGCGCCCGGCCAGATCATCCTCTATCCCGGCGGCATCAGCGAGACCGAGATCCTGATGGCCTATGGCGGCGTGCACTTCGCGAGCAAGATGGGCCAACTCGCCGGCAACCATTTCATCACGCTGACCTCTGGCCTGCAGAATCTGGCGACGCTCGGCAAGAGCGTGCTGTGGAAGGGCGCGCTGCCGATCCGCTTCGAGGAAGTCTGAGTGACTGGTGCCCGCTACCCGCGCGATCTCCGCGGTTACGGCCGCAACCCGCCGCACCCGCAATGGCCCGGCAACGCGCGGGTCGCGGTGCAGTTCGTCGTCAATTTCGAGGAGGGCGGCGAAAACAACATCCTACATGGCGACCCGGCCTCGGAAGCGTTTCTGTCCGACGTGCTCGGCGCACAGCCTTGGCCCGGCCAGCGCCACGCCAATATCGAATCGATGTTCGAGTATGGCTCGCGCGCCGGCTTCTGGCGGCTCTGGCGGATGTTCAGCGAGCGGAAGTGGCCGACTACCGTGTTCGGCGTCGCCACAGCGCTGAAGCGCAATCCGGAAATCGTAGCTGCCATGAAGGAAGCGGGCTGGGACATCGCCAGCCACAGCCTGAAGTGGATCGAGCACAAGGACATGACCGAGGCGCAGGAGCGCGCGGAGATCGCGGAAGCGATCCGCGTCCACACTGCGGCGACCGGCTCGCGGCCGCTCGGCTGGTACACCGGACGCTCCTCGATCAACACCAACCGTCTGTTGATGGAGGAGGGCGGCTTCCTCTATCTCTGCGATTCCTACGCCGACGATCTGCCCTATTGGGTCAAGGGCGCCAGCGGCAAGCAGCTCATCATTCCCTATACGCTTGACGCCAACGACATGCGCTTCATCAATCCGCAAGGCTTTGCCGAAGGCGAGCAGTTCTTCACCTATCTGAAGGATGCTTTCGACGTGCTCTATGCCGAAGGCGAGAGCGCGCCGAAGATGATGTCGGTCGGCCTGCATTGTCGTCTCGCCGGCCGCCCCGGCCGCGCGGCGGGGCTGATCCGCTTCCTCGACTATATCGGCAAGCACGAGCGCGTCTGGGTGCCGACACGGTTGCAGATCGCCCAGCATTGGCACGACAAGCATGCGGGCCTTGCCGACGATGCTTTCGAGATCGGATAGGGCAGCAATGTCACAGATCGCCTTGTCTGATCTCAATGCCGCGAGCTTCGATGATTTCGTGGCCGTACTTGAAAACGTGGTCGAGTACTCGCCTTGGATTGCCCAAGAAGCGGCGGCGCGCCGTCCGTTTGCCGGCATCAATTCACTGCTCGACGCGATCAAGGCGGCGATCGCTAGCGCTGAGCCCGAGGTGCAGCTGGCGTTGATACGCGCGCATCCCGACCTCGCGAACAAGACCCAGCGCGCAGCGGGACTCACGCCTGACTCGACTGCCGAGCAGAGCAGCGCTGGTCTAGACCGTCTGTCGGACACCGAATATGCGGCCTTCGAGCGGGCGAACAATGCGTATCGCGAAAAATTCGGTATCCCCTATATCGTCTGTGCGCGCCGGCACACCAAGGACTCCATTCTGCGTGACTTCGAGTCGCGACTGCAGAACATTGCCAAGACCGAGACACGCCGCGCGCTCGAGGAAATCTCCCGCATCGCTGCGCTGCGGCTGGACCAGCTCGTCAGTGCTGACGACAAGCTGAAAGTGCACGGCCGGCTCTCGACCCATGTGCTGGACAACCACGCCGGCAAGCCCGCATCGGGCATTCCGGTCGAGCTGGTCGAGCTCGCGAACCTCGGCGAGAGCCGCGTGATTGCGCGCGCGGTGACCAACGCGGACGGCCGCACCGACCAGCCGCTGATTGGCGGCCGCCCGCTGCCGATCGGCCGCTACGAGCTCCGGTTTAGCGTCGCCAAATATTACGCCGAGCGCAACGTGCAGCTCACCGACCCGCCGTTCCTCGACGAGATCCCGCTACGCTTTGCGATCAGCGAGCCGGAAAGCCACTATCACGTGCCGTTGCTCGTCACGCCGTGGAGCTATTCAACCTATCGCGGCAGTTAATTGCCGAACTTCTCGTGCAGCGCCGGAAACAGCCGGTCCGGCTTGTAGGGCGGCGCCGTGAAGCGGATGCCGGTGGCATCGGCAATCGCGTTGCCGAGCGCGGCGGCGACCGGATTGTACGGACTCTCGCTCATCGACTTCGCCCCCAGCGGGCCGATCGTGTCGGAGGTCTCGGCGAAGAAGACCTCGGTGCGGGGGACATCGGCGAAAGAGGGCAGGTGATAGTCGCGAAATTTGGGGTTGGCGACGCGCCCGTCCGCGTCGATCACCATCTCCTCGTAGAGCGCGGCACCGAGCGCCTGCGCGACACCGCCTTCGACCTGGCCGCGGCATTGCATGGGATTGGCGACGACGCCGGCGTCCGCCGCATGCACGCTCCTGAGAATCCGGAGCTCGCCGGTGCCCTTGTTCACGGCGACGCGAAAGCCCTGCACGTTGAAGCCGACCGAACGCGGCGTCCCGCCGGAATTGCCGGCGCCTGCCAACGGCTGTCCGCGCTCGCGCGCGAGCTTTGCCAGCTCGACAAAGGACATGCGCCGTACGCCACTGACGACGGCCTCGCTCTCGAGCGTGCAGCTGCCGACTTCGCAGAGCCATGCGCCGGCGGCGGCCGCCTTCAGCTCGGTTGCGAGCTGCACGGCTGCCGCATGCGTCGCCTTCCCGGCGACGAACATGCCGGCGCTGCCATAGGCGCCGGTGTCGTGGCCGCCATGGGCGGTGTCGGACTGGCGCAGGCGGATCCGGTCGACGGTGGTCGCAAGCGTGGTCGCCGCGATCTGCCGGTGCACGGTGCTGGTGCCGTTGCCGAATTCGGCGGTGCCGACGGTGAGGTCGAAGCTGGCGTCGTCGTTGAGGGTGACCATCGCGTCCGCGAGATGGCCCGCCGGGGGCACCGTGTCGATCATGGTCAGCGCGACGCCGTCGCCGATCAGCCACTCCGGCGACAGGTCCGGCTGCGGGCCATCAGCCTGCATCGCGCGCTCGACGAGGTCGAGGCACCGGTCGAGCCCGTAGGAGCCGTAGAGCACGTCGTGGAATTCCGACGGCGGTGGCGACAGCATGGGGTCGCCGGGCTTGACGACGTTGCGCCGCCGCATCTCGTAAGGGCTGATGCCGAGCTGCTTGGCCAGTTCGTCGATCGCGGCCTCGACCGCGATCAGTGTTTGCGGCAAGCCATAACCGCGAAAGGCGCCTGCCGGTACCGTATTGGTGTAGACCGCGTAGCCGTCGACCCGCTTGTTCGGGCAATTGTAGACGCTGATGGATTCGGCCAGCGAGTGGAACATCACGGGTCCGGCGTGATTGCCGTAGGCGCCGGTGTTGGAGAGGACGTCGAGCTGAAGCGCGGTGAGCTTGCCGTCCGCGTCGGCACCGGCCTTGACGTGGACCCGCATCGGGTGCCGCGTCGACGTCGCGACGAACTGCTCCTCGCGGGTGAGCTCCAGCTTCACCGGCCGTCCGGTCTTGAGCGCGGCGAGCGCCAGAATGTCCTCGACGAACATCTCCTGCTTGCCTCCAAAGCCGCCGCCGACGCGCTCGCAGAAGACGCGAACCTTGTCCATGGGAAGCTCGAAGATATCAGACAGCGCGCGCCGGGTCAGGAACGGCACCTGCGTCGAGGTGCGAACGTTGAGCACGCCGGAAGCATCGAGCCAGGCGAGGCCGCCATGGGTTTCCAGCGCGGCATGCTGCACACGATGGCTATGGAAGGTGCCCTCGAAGGTGACGGCGGATGTCACGAGCGCAGCCGCCACGTCGCCGAATTCGCCATGCATCTCCGCAGCGAGATTGCGCTGGGCGTCGGCGACGCGGTTCGCGGTAGTGCGATCGGGATGAATGACGGGTGCACCCGGCGCCATCGCCTGCTCCGGATCGACCAGCGCGGACAAAATCTCGTAACTGACCTTCAGCCGGCGGCATGCGTCCTCCGCGGCGGCTTCGCTGTCTGCGACGACTGCGGCGACCTTCTGGCCGATGAAGCGGACGATTTCGTCGAGAACACGAGTGTCCTCGGGATCCATCCAGTCCTTCTCATGCCGCGCGGTCGAGATCAGGATGGTGGGCGCATCCTCATGCGTCAGCACCGCGTGCACGCCGGGAACGTTCAGTGCTTCCGACTTGTCGATCGCGACGATCCTCGCGTGGGCATGGGGCGAACGGAGCAGCTTGATATGCAGCAAGCCGTCAATCTGCGTGTCGAACGTGTAGCGCGCCTTGCCGCGCACGACATCGGGGCCAGCTGGCGCCGGCAGGCTGCGGCCGAATGCGGCGCCAGCCTCGATGCTCTCCTCGATATTGGTCTTGCCGAGCAACGCATCCTCGATCGAACGATACCCGGTGCAGCGGCAGATATTGCCCTTCAGCGCGACGCCGAGATCGGTGCGCTGCGCCTGGTTCAGCGAGGCGCAGGTCAGGATCATTCCGGCGGTGCAGAAGCCGCATTGAAAGCCCTGTGCATCGAGGAAAGCCTGCTGCATCGGATGCGCGCCGCCGTCTCCGCCGAGACCTTCGATTGTGGTGACGGCGCGCCCCTCGGCGCGAAACGCCGGGATCAGGCAGCTGTGCACGGGCTCGCCGTCCAGCAGCACGGTGCAGGCGCCGCAATCGCCGGCGTCGCAACCCTTCTTCACGCCGAAATGGCCGAGCTCGCGCAGGAACGTGCGCAGGCACTGGCCCGCGCGGGGGCTCTGCGAAAACGGCTTGCCGTTGACCTCGAAGCTCATGACGGCGGTGTCCCGAGGAGTTCGTCGCGGATCTCTTCGGCAAGCCGCAGTGACATGTGCTTGCGCCAGAGCGGCTTGCCGTGGATGTCGGTGTGGTACAGATCGTCCGTGATCTGCTGTGCGATGGCCTCGCGAAGCGCTTTCGCGTTGGGCGGCTTGGGGAAGAACAACCGGATCGGCCGCACCGTCGATGCGGTGACTGTGAGCGTCAGCGTGCCATCGGCATCCAGACTGCCGATCACCAGCGCCGCCGAGCGGCCGACCGGCGCCAGTGAGATCTGGCGAAAGGCCGTACGACGCTTCAGCGCGGCGATCGGAATATCGATCTGCCGGAGCAGATCCCCCGGCGCCAGACGGTTGAGCTGGTTGCCGGCGACGAAGTCGAAGACGGGCATCATCTGTTCGCCGCCGCCGGCCTTCCAGATGGTGCAGATGCCCTCCAGCGCAGCGGTGAGCGAGATCATCGGTCCCGCCGGCAGCGACATGCAGAGATTGCCGCCAACCGTCGCCGTCTTCCATATCTTGAACGAAGCAAGGAAGGCGCGGCAGCACTGGTTGATCAGCGGTGCTGCGAACCAGTCGGGTGGGCAGGCGAATCCGTCGAGCTGCGCAACGGTGCAGGTGGCCGCGATGCTGAAATGGCTCTCGGTGACCGTTAGCGCTGGCCATTTGAGGTCGGTGAGATCAATGAGCCGAGTCAGGTGAATTTGCGGTTCCGAGAACAGCCAGGTGCCGCCCGCGAGCCATGCATCACCTGGCGTCCAAACGGGCAGCTGCGCGCGCGTTTGCGGATGGGCAACCGCTGTGATGGTATTCAAGTCCATGGCGACGCCAACGCTTCCAACGAGTGAATCGAGCCAAGGGAAAGTCTTGCAAGACGAGCGCCAAGTCGCAACAACAAGTCGCAGCAAAAGCGCAATCAGGCCGGCACCTGCCTTGCATGCGTGTCGTGAGCGGATGTGAGGAGGAGCAGATTCATGAGCGACGCAAAGCCGATCTGGATCAGGGATCCCCTGGCCGTCCTCGCCGATGGCGCCGAGCGCGGCGTCGTGGTGCAGGACGGCCGGATCGTCGAGCTGGTGCCGGCCGGCGGCGCGCCCGCAACCGTTGACGTCGCGGTGTTCGATGCTGGCGACCACGTCGTGCTGCCGGGCCTCATCAACACCCATCACCATTTCTACCAGACGCTGACGCGGGCGCTACCCGCGGCGATGGACCGCGAGTTGTTTCCCTGGCTCCAGGCGCTCTATCCGGTGTGGGCGAAGCTGACGCCGGAACGGCTGCAGCTCGGCGTCACCGTGGCGATGTCCGAGCTGCTGCTCTCGGGCTGCACCACGACGACGGATCATCACTACGTCTTCCCGGCGGGGCTCGAGGAGTCCGTCGACATCGAGGTCGAGGTCGCAAAGCGGCTCGGCGTGCGCGTGCTGCTCACGCGCGGCTCGATGAACCTGTCGCAGCGCGACGGCGGTCTGCCGCCCGATAGCGTCGTACAGGATGAGGACACCATCCTCGCGGACAGCGCGCGCGTTGTGGCGAAATATCATCAGCGCGGTGCTGATGCGATGGTGCAGATCGCGCTGGCGCCGTGCTCGCCGTTCTCGGTGACGACGTCCCTAATGCGCGCCACCGCCGATCTCGCCGACAAGCTCGACGTACGTCTGCACACCCATCTCGCCGAGACCGAGGACGAGAACAAATTCTGCCAGGAGATGTTTGGCTGCCGTCCGCTCGACTATCTCGAACAATGTGGCTGGCTCAATGCACGGACGTGGCTCGCCCATGGCATCTTCTTCAATGCAGACGAGATGAAGCGGCTAGGCAAGGCGAAGACGACGATCAGTCATTGCGCCTGCAGCAACCAGCTCCTGGCCTCCGGCTGCTGTCCCGTCTGCGAGATGGAGGAGGCCGGTGTCGGCATCGGCATCGGCGTCGATGGCTCGGCCTCGAACGACGGATCGAACCTGATGCAGGAGGTGCGGGCCGCGTTCCTGCTGCAACGGGCGCGCTACGGGGTGACGAAGGTCAGTCACAGGGATGCGCTGCGCTGGGCCACCAAGGGCTCGGCGGCCTGCGTCGGCCGGCCGGAACTTGGCGAGATCGCCATCGGCAAGGCGGCCGATCTCGCGCTGTTCAGGCTCGACGAGCTCCGCTTCTCCGGCCATGGCGATCCCCTGGCTGCACTGGTGCTGTGTGGGGCGCATCGGGCCGACAGGGTGATGGTGGCGGGAAAATGGGCCGTGATCGACGGCGCGATCCCCGGCCTTGATGTGGCAGACCTCATCCACCGCCACAGTTCAGCGGCGCGGGCCATGCAGGCGGGATAGTATCCAGGCGAAGATAGAAAGAGGGGGCGACCACAAGTGCCGGGTGCTTCTGGCCACCCCCTCCGAACCTCCTCCGGGAGGAGCAGGTGATTTAGGCGATGCAAGAAGCGTGCTACTTGCCCGGCAGTTTGTCGTCGATGCCTTTGACATAGAAATTCATGCCGAGGATCTGGCCGTCGTCGAGATTGGCGCCGCCCTTGCACTCGACCTCCTTGCCGTCCTGCCCAAGGACCGGGCACTTGAACGGATGCAGCTTGCCCGCGGTGATCGCCGCCTGGGCATCCTCGGCGATCTTCTTCACGTCGTCAGGCATATTGGTGTAGGGCGCCATCGCGAACATGTGGCTGTCGAGGCCGCCCCATGTGTCCTCGGATTTCCAGGTTCCGTCGAGCTCGGCCTTGACCCGGGCGATGTAGTAGGGACCCCAGGTATCGAGGATCGAGGTCAGCTGGGTCTTCGGCCCGAACTTGATCATCTCGGAATCCTGGCCGAAGGCGAGCTTGCCGCGTTCGCTGGCGATCTGCATTGCCGCCGGCGAATCCGTGTGCTGCATGATGATGTCGGCGCCCTGGTCGATCAGCGCCTTGGCGGCGTCGGCTTCCTTGCCTGGGTCGAACCAGGTGTTGGCCCAGATGATCTTGACCTTGATGTTCGGATTGATGGTCTGCGCGGCGAGGATCGTCGCGTTGATGCCGGAGACGACCTCGGGAATCGGGAACGAGCCGATATAGCCGAGCACGCCGGACTTCGACATCTTGGCCGCGATCAGGCCCTGGATGTAGCGGCCCTGGTACCATTTGGCCGAATAAGTCGACATGTTCGGGTTGCGCTTGTATCCGGTCGCGTGCTCGAAATGCACGTTCGGATATTTCTTCGCGACCTTCAGCGTCGGATCCATGTAGCCGAACGAGGTGGTGAAGATCAGCTTGTTGCCGGCGCGGACGAGCTGCTCGATGGAGCGCTCGGCGTCGGGGCCTTCAGGCACGTTTTCGAGGAAAGTGGTCTCGATCTTGTCGCCGAGCTCCTTCACCAGCGCCTGGCGTGCCAGCTCATGCTGATAGGTCCAGCCGAGGTCACCGACCGGGCCGAGGTAGATAAACCCGACTTTCAGCTTGTCGGCGGCGGAGGCTGCACCGACGCTCCCGGCAAGCAAGAGCCCGGCGGCCAGCGCAAGAAGTGATTTCCTCATCATCAATCTCCAAACATCAGGGGAAAGCCATGATCCGCAACGTGCGCGCCCCATCGCGCACGGTGCGGAGATGAAACGCTAGCGGTCAGGCACGAACACGGTGCCAAGCGCAGCCGGTGCGGTCGATCCACCCGTGCGCGCGCGGGAGAGCAGGACCAAGACGATGACAGTCGAAAGATAAGGCAGCGCCGACATCAACTGCGAGGGAATGCCGACGCCCCAGCCCTGCGCGTGCAGCTGCAGGATCGTCACCGCGCCGAACAGATACGCGCCGACCACGAGGCGGCCCGGCCGCCAGGACGAGAACACCACCAGCGCCAGCGCGATCCAGCCGCGGCCTGCGGTCATGCCCGGAATGAAGAAGGGCGTATAGGCGAGCGGCAGATAAGCGCCGGCAAGTCCTGCGCAGGCGCCGCCGAACATCACCGCTAAGGTGCGGATGCGCAGCACGGGATAGCCGAGCGCATGCGCAGACACGTGGTTGTCGCCGCAGGCGCGCAGGATCAATCCCGGCCGCGTACGGTACAGGAACCACCAGACGCCGATGACCAGCGCCAGCGAGAAATAGACGAAGGCGTCCTCGCCGAACAACACGCGGCCAACCAGCGGAATATCCGTGAGACCGGGAATGTTGAGATGCAGCGCCGGCGTGATGCGCTCGCCGACGAAGCCAGCGCCGATCAGGCCGGAGAGTCCGACACCCAGGATGGTCAGCGCCAGCCCTGTCGCAACCTGGTTGACCGCAAGCCCGAGCGCCATCAGTGCGAAGACCAGTGATATCAACGTGCCGGCGACGATGCCGAACAGTGCGCCGATAAAGATCGAGCCGGTCAACCACGCACCTGCAAAGCCACATGCGGCGCCGACGATCATCATGCCCTCGACGCCGAGATTGAGCACACCGGAGCGCTCGGTCACGAGCTCGCCGGTCGCCGCGATCAGGAGCGGCGTCGAGGCGGCGAGCACCGCGAGGATGATGGCTTCAATGAGTTCCACGAGCCACCTGTCGGTTCGGGAAAACCAGCTTGAAGCGGTAGAGGATGAGGGAATCGCAGGCGAGCACGTAGAACAGCAGGATGCCCTGAAAAACCTTTGTCACGTCCAACGGGATCTTCATCGCGATCTGCGCCTGCTCGCCGCCGATAAAGGTCAACGCGAGAAAAAGGCCTGCAATTAATATTCCAAGGGGGTTCAACCGGCCGAGAAAGGCGACGATGATCGCCGTAAAACCGTAACCCGGCGAGATGCCGGGCTGGAGATGCCCGACCGGACCCGCGACCTCGATGATGCCGGCGAGGCCGGCCAGCGCGCCCGAGAGGGCGAAGGTCAGGATGATCAACTGGTTGGAATTGAAGCCGCCGAACCGCGCGGCGCGCGGCGCCGCACCGACCACGCGAATCTCGAATCCCTTGATGGTGCGCCCGAGCAGGATCGCCAGCGCCGCGACAACGAGAAGGGCGATGATCGAGCCGAGATGCAGCCGGCCGCCTTCGATCAGCAGCGGCACCGTTGCGACCGGGTCGAACTCGGCGGTGGTCGGGAAATTGAAACCGTGCGGATCGCGCCAGGGGCCGCGCACGAGATAGTCGAGGAAGAGATCGGCCACATACACCAGCATCAGGCTGGTCAGGATTTCGCTGGCGCCGAACTTCACCTTGCAGATTGCTGGGATCAGTGCGTAGAGCGCGCCTGCGGCGGCGGCGAGCACGAGCATGACCGGCAGCACCCAGACACCGGCGTCGGTGCCCTGCGTCTTCACCGCAATCCAGCTTCCGGCGACTGCACCGATCAGGAACTGCCCTTCGGCGCCGATGTTCCAGGCATTGGCGAGATAGCAGAGCGACAGCCCGATCGCGATCATCACCAGCGGTGTCGCCTTCACCGCGATTTCCTGGAGCGAATAGCTGTCGGTCCAAGGCGCGACGAAATAGGCGTGCAGCGCGAGCAGCGGATTTTTGCCGAGGATCGCGAACAGGATGACCATGGTCACGATCGTGAGGCCGATCGCGATCAGCGGCGAGATCAGCGCGATCGCGTTGGAGCGTTCGGCGCGCTTCTCAAGCACCAACTGCATGCGCGGCCTCCTTCGGCTCCAGCGTGCTGCCGCCCATCAACAGGCCTAGTTTTTCGCGCGTCGCCTCGCTGGTGGCGAGCGGTGCGGACAGATGGCCATGGAACATCACGGCGATGCGGTCGGCGATTTCCGCGAGCTCGTCGAGGTCCTGGCTGGTGACGAGCACGGCGGCGCCTGCGGTTGCGAGATCAAGCAGCGCCTGTCGGATGACGGCGGCAGCGCCAGCGTCGACGCCCCAGGTCGGCTGGCTCACCACCAGCACCGCGGGATTGCGCAGGATCTCGCGTCCCACGATGAATTTCTGCAGATTGCCGCCGGAGAGGGATGCTGCTTCCGGATCGCGCTTGGCCTTGCGGACGTCGAAGGTCTCGGTTGCGCGGTCAACCGTCTTCAGGGTGGCGGCAGTATCGATGAAGCCGTGATGGACCATGCCGCTGGCGGCGTGCCCGGTGAGAAGCGCATTCTCGGAAAGCTTCATGCGCGGCGCGGTGCCGTGGCCGAGCCGCTCCTCCGGAACGAATGCCGCGCCGAGCTTGCGGCGCTGCGTGATCGAGAGATGGCCGGCAGCAAGGCCTTCGATGACGATCGTGCCGGGATCCTTCGACAGGCGTTCGCCGGACAGCGCGGCGAAAAGTTCGTCCTGGCCGTTGCCGGCGACCCCGGCGATCCCGAGGATCTCGCCGCCTTTCAGCTCGAACGAGATGTGCTCGAGCCGCACGCCATGCGCCTCGCCAGGGGCGAGCGAGAGGTCGTTGACGACGAGACGCGGCACCGTGGTCTGCCGGCCGGCGGCCGCCTTCACCTCCTTGATCTCACCGCCGACCATCATGCGCGCGAGCGAAGCGGCGGTCTCAAGCCTGGGATTGCAGGTCTCCACCTTCTTGCCGCCGCGCAGGATCGTTGCCGTGTCGCACAGGCGCTTCACCTCCTCGAGCTTGTGGCTGATGTAGAGGATGGCGCGACCTTCGGCCTTGAGCCGCTCCAGCACGACGAAGAGCTGGTCGGCTTCCTGTGGCGTCAGCACCGCGGTGGGCTCGTCAAGGATCAGGAATTGCGGATCCTGCATCAGCGCGCGGACGATCTCGATGCGCTGGCGCTCGCCGACCGACAATTGCCAGACCTCGCGTTTGGGGTCGAGCGGCAGACCATAAGTCTTCGACACCTGCTCAAGCCGCGCCGACATGTCCTTGAAGGATTCTCTTCCGTCGAGGCCGAGCGCGACGTTCTCGGCGACGGTGAGATTGTCGAACAACGAGAAATGCTGGAACACCATGCCGATGCCGCGGCTGCGCGCTTCCGAGGGACCGGACAGCACGATCGGCTGGCCCTGCCAGAAAATCTGGCCAGCGCTGGGCTGGATCAGCCCGTAGATCGCCTTGACCAGCGTCGACTTGCCGGCGCCGTTCTCGCCCAGCAGCGCGTGGATTTCCGTTGGCCAGATATCGATGTCGATGGCATCGTTGGCGAGGAAATCGCCATAGCGCTTGGTGAGCCCGACCGTCCTGAGGAGCGGGGACTCGCCGGAATGCAGGCTCTTAGCCGTGGGATCCAACATTCGCTGATGCGCTTGCATGGGGTGAAGTGCCTCAATACTGGGCTAGTTTGAACCGCCGCGTAAGGTGTGAAAAAGCGTCATCCCTTGCTCAACGCTTCGGCAGGCAGGAGGTGTCGGCGAGTCTCGGCTCTCGCCGGCGGCGATCGTCCTCAGACACCTTCCGAGCAGCCTTTGCAGTCCCGGCTTGCGTGTGACGCCTGTTGCAAATTTGTGACGGCTCAAGCCAAATCGGAACCCGCTATGCAGGCTTGGCGTGAAGTTAAGCAGAGACGCGCCAGCACGCGTATGCATTTGCGAACACCGCGACAGTAGCTTCCACCCGTCTTGTTTGCCTTGTCCGGTCGAGATGAAAAGGCGAACGAAATCAAATGGGGATATCCGGCAATGGGTCGCTCTCGGCCGACGGCGTGGCGGTGAGGTTGGCCTTCCAAATCGGCCGGTGAACGCCGCGCCCTGTGCAAACAAGCGGCATGCCTTGAAACAAGTTGAGGCTTCTCACTCCGGGAGATCGGCGCAAGTGTCGCACCCAAGGGACGTTCATTTTTACGTGTCCAAACTTGGGGGTATTCAGGATGTCGTTTCGTTTCAAGGCAATTGCAGCAGGCGCGCTGTCACTTGCTACGGTTGCTACCGGTAGCCTGGCTCAGGCGGCGGATCTGCCGGTCAAGGCTGCCAAGAAGGCGGCCGACCTTCCGTTCTTCCTGGTGATCGACGACCGCGTCACCTACTCCTACATCTTCAATGCCTCGCAGCCCGGTGCGTTCACCAACACCAACGGCGTGATCAACGCCAAGACGACGAAGCAGGTCTACTCCTTCACCCACTTCGATGCCTGGACCTACGGCACCAACTTCTTCACCATCTCGATGTTCAAGTCGGACCACAATGATCCGGCCGGCCCGTGTACCGCCACAGGCGTGGTCGTTTCGCCGGCTGCGGGCTTCGCTGCGACGCCGACGAGCTGTGCCGGCGCGACAGAAATCTACGGTCTTTTCCGCTCGACCTTCGGCTGGAACGAGATCTTCAACACCAAGGCCTTCACGCAGGGCCCGCTGCACAATATCTCGTTCGAGATTGGCATGGATGCCAACACGGAGAACCGGTATTTCGGCGCCGCCAAGCGCGACGTTGTCGCCGGTCTGCAGTTCGCCTTCGATCTCCCCTATAAGGGCTACTTCAACGTCGCGCCGCTGGTGTATTGGGAGTTCGCCAACCACAACTCCTTCTCGCAGTGCGGCGCCGGTTGGTCCGCTCCGTGTATTGCTGACGGCAACACATCGTTCAAGCCGACCTGGGCGATCGAAACCAACTACTATATGGACCTCGGCTTCCTGCCGCAGAACATGCAGTATTTCTCGATCAGCGGCCGAGCGGCGTGGTACGGCAAGAAGGGCACCGACACTGAGCCGCTTCCCGCCAGCGTCGCCAACGGCGTCTATCCCACCAAGGTCGAGTTCAACTCCGAGCCGATCCGCCTGACCCTCGATGCCTCGAAGGCAGTGTGGGGTGAGAAGTACTCGCACTTCGTGGACGTCTGGGTCGCCTACCGGTATTGGCAGAACAAGTTCGGCCTCGATCACAACAACGCCGTGGCCTGCACCACCCTGGCCGGCGGCGCGAGGGTGAGCACAGGCTCCTGCACCGAGTCCTCGCTCTACTCCGGTGTCACTGTGAAATTCTAGCCACCTGACACGCTTCAGGTGAACGACGATGGCGCCGCGTCAAACCTCCGCGGCGTCATCTTCGTTTGTGGGCAGGAGGGTCGGGGATGAGCCGTAGGCGCAATCCGCTCTACGTAATTGAATTGGTGTTTGCTACTTCGTCCACACGCCGTCGTGCAGCGCTTCGGCCTCGTCTTCGAGCAGCGGCCCCGCAACCTCTGTCGGCCGCTGGCCGCTGGCAAAGACTTTGCGACAGGGCAAGTCGAGCGTCGGGTTCTCCGGATGATCGCCGGTGATGCCGCGCAGGCGGTGCTCGCTGAGGCCATAGACGACACGGCCGATGCCGGCCCAGTAGATCGCGCCGGCGCACATCGCGCAGGGCTCGGCGGAGGAATAGAGCGTGGCTCTCGCCAACACCTCGCGGCCAAGCGTGCGGCAGGCCTGCGTGGCGGCGAGGCGCTCGGCATGCGCGGTGCCGTCGTGATCCGGCATGTAGCCGTTCTCGGCCTCGATCAGGACCTTGCCCTCGGCATCGACCACGATGCAGCCGAAGGGATGGTTGCCGTGCGTGAGGGAACGGCGGGCGACCGCGAAGGAAAGGCGGAGGAAGTGCTCGTCACGCTCGGACCCGCCGCTCATCGCTCTTCCCTGGTCAATGCCCCGCCATGTGCCGGCCGACCACCGTGAGATCGGCTTCGCTGGTCCGTGCTTCATACACGAATTCGCCGTGGAACATCACCACCAGCCGATCGGAGAGTTCAAGGAGTTCGTCGAGGTCCTCGCTGACCAACAGCACCGCGGCGCCGCGGTTGCGCGCGGCCATGATCTCGGCATGGATTTGCGCCACCGCCGCGAAATCGAGCCCGAAGCAGGGATTGGCCGCGATCAGCACCTCGACGTCGCCGCCGAGCTCACGGGCCAGCACGGCGCGCTGGACATTGCCGCCCGACAGCGCCGAGATCGGCGTGTCGGGCGTGCGGGTCTTGATCTTGTACTGGCCGATCTTCTTCCTGGCGTCGACGCGAAAGGCACCGCGGTTGAGCCACCAGCCGAGGCTAGCGAAAGGCGCGCGGTCGAATTCGCGGAAGGCGATGTTGTCGGCGACGCTCATGCCGCCGACACAGGCGTTCTTCAGCGGCTCCTCCGGCAGGAGTGACATATTGTGCCGCCGCATCTCCTCGCGGCTGGCGTGATAGGGATCGCCGGCGACGCGGATCTCGCCACTCTCAGCGCCGCGCTGCCCGGCCAGCACCTCGACGAGCTGGCGCTGGCCGTTGCCGGAGACGCCGGCGATGCCGACGATCTCGCCGGCACGGACCGTAAGGGAGACGTCGTGCACGGCGATGGCGCCGGCGTCGTCGCGCGCGCGCATCTTCGCCAGCTCCAGCCTCGCCTTGCCGGCCTCACCGGTGCGCGGCGGCTGTAGCGTCAGCTCCTCGGCGCCGATCATGGTGCGCGCCATGGCGTCCGGCGTCAGTTCGGACACCTTGCCGGCGCCGGCGAGCTTGCCGCGGCGCAGGATCGTGACGTCGTCGGCGAAGGCCATGACCTCGCGGAACTTGTGCGTGATCATCAGGATGGTCAGCTCGCCCTTGACGACCATGTCGCGGAGCATGCCAAGCACCTCGTCGGCTTCCGCCGGGGTCAGCACCGAGGTCGGCTCGTCCAGGATCAGGAAGCGACGCTTCAGGTAGAGCTGCTTGAGGATCTCGCATTTCTGGCGCTCGCCCGCGGAGATGTCGGAGACCTTTGCGCTGAGCGGTACCTTGAATGGCATGCGCGCGAGAAAGGCCTCGAGCTCCTTCATCTCTTTCGGCCAGTTCACGACAGCCGGCACGTCATCGCGCGCCAGCACCAGATTTTCGGCGACCGTCATCGCCGGCACCAGCGTGAAATGCTGGTAGACCATGCCGAGGCCGAGGGCGTGGGCGTCCTTCGGATTGCCGATCGCCTGCTCGCGCCCGCCGACGAGAATGTCACCCTCGGTGGCGTGGTAATAGCCCATAATGCATTTGACGAGCGTCGACTTGCCGGCGCCGTTCTCGCCGAGCAGCGCATGGAACGAACCCGGCCGCACTTTCAGCGCGACATTGTCCAGCGCCAGGAAATCACCGAAACGCATGCTCATGGCGATGGCATCGACGCCGAAGGCGCCCGATGGCGGCGACGTTTCGCCGACGATCACGAAATCGCTCCGATGAAGGCGTCGGCGGTCGAGACCGCGCCAAACACGCCACCCTGCATTTTGATCATCTTCAGCGCGTGCTCGTGGTTGCTCTTGTCGGTCGCACCGCAGCAGTCATGCAACAGCACGCATTCGAAGCCGCGGTCGTTGGCCTCTCGCATGGTGGTGTGAACGCAGACATCGGTGGTGATCCCAGTGAGCACGATGTTCTCGATGCCGCGCACGCGCAGGATCAGCTCCAGATCGGTGGCGCAGAACGAACCCTTGCCGGGCTTGTCGATGATGGGTTCGCCGGGCAGCGGCGCGAGCTCGGGGATGATGTCCCACCCGGGCTCGCCGCGCACCAGGATCCGGCCGCATGGGCCGGGATCGCCGATGCCGGCGCCGATCTGCCGGGAGCGCCAACGCTTGTTGGCAGGCAAATCCGAGAGATCGGGACGGTGGCCTTCGCGGGTATGGATGATGTGAAAGCCTTGAGCGCGCATTGCCGTCAGCAGTTTCTTGATCGGCTCGATCGGCGCCCGCGTCAGCGAGAGGTCATAGCCCATCTTGTCCACATAGCCGCCGACGCCGCAGAAATCGGTCTGCATGTCGATGATGATGAGCGCGGTATTCTCCGGACGCAGGTCGCCGTTATAGGGCCATGCATAGGGTTCGGACTTGATGGTGCGCTCGGGCATGATTTCGCTCTCTAGCGGGTGATCGACAATTCGGCCGGGGCTCCGGTCAACGTGCGTTTCGGCGAGCAGGTGATGATCATGATCGCCAGCGTCAGGAGGTAGGGGGCTGCGTTGAAGAGGTGGTAGCCGGAGGTGACGCCGACCGATTGCAACGCGGGTCCCAGCGCTGCGGCGCCACCGAAAGCGAGCGAGGCCCAGAGACACAGCAAGGGGTCCCAGCGCGCGAAGATCACGAGCGCCACGGCCGTGATGCCCTGGCCCGAGGACAGGCCCTCGTTCCAGCTTCCGGGATAGAACAGCGACAGGAAGGAGCCACCGATGCCGGCGAGGAAGCCGCCGACCATGGTCGCGCGCAAGCGGATCAACAGCACGGAGTGGCCCATCGCACGCGCGGCGTCCGAACTCTCGCCGGCGGTGCGGATCAGGAGGCCCCAGCGCGTGGTCCGGAAGGCCCAGTAGAGAGTTGGGGCGAGCGCGACACCAATCAGGAACAGCACGTTGACCCGTAGAACCGCGCGCACCTGTTGAATGTCGCTCCACCAGCCGAAATCGATCGCGGGCAGCCGCGGCGCGGTGGGCTCGATCAGCGGCTTGCCGAGATAGAAGGCAAGCCCGGTGCCGAACAGCATCAAGGCGATGCCAACCGCAATGTCGTTGACCCGCGGCAACGAGCAGATGCCGGCATGCAGCGCGCCCAGAAGCGCGCCGGTGATGCCAGCGGCGAGCACGCCGAGCCACGGCGATCCCGTAAGGTAGGAAATCCCGTAGGCGCTCATCGCGCCCATTACCAGCGTGCCTTCGAGGCCGAGATTGATGCGGCCGGAGCGCTCGGTGATGCATTCGCCCAGGCTCACGAACAGGAACGGGGTCGAGACTCGAATGGCGCCGCCGAGCACGGCGAGCGGGACGGTCCAGAGTCCGATCGAGCCGTCTGCCATCTCAGGACTTTCCCTTCAGAAACCCGATGCGGCCGTAGAGCGCATCGCTGGCCAGCACGAAGACGAAGATGATGCCTTGCAGCACCAGCACGGATGCATCCGGCAATCCGAGGCGGCGCTGCAACAGCCCGCCGCTGGCGCTGATACCACCGAGCAGGATCGCGACGGGGATAATGGCGAGCGGATTTTGCCGCGCCAGGAAGGCGACGAGAATCCCTGTGAAGCCGTAGCCTGCGGCGAGATTCGCGTTGGTGCGCCCCTGCACCGCGGCGACCTCGACCATGCCTGCAAGGCCCGCGGCGCCGCCGGCGAGGAAGCAGACGATCAGGATCAGCTTGCTGACATTGAGACCGACGATCTTCGCAGCGCGGATGTTGCCGCCGGCAACACGCGCGGCGAAGCCAAACACAGTGTGATAGATCAGGATATAGGCGGCGAACGCGGCGATCAGGCCGAACACGAGACCCCAATGCACATCGGTGCCGGGGATCGATCCGATCATGTTGGCCGCGCCGATCTCGCGGGTCGACGGCTTGTTCAGGCTGCCGGGGTCGCGCATTGCGCCTTCGACGAGATGGTTGAGGACCGCGAGCGCGATATAGACGAGCAGCAGGCTCGAGATCGTTTCGTTGACGCCGCGATATTGCCGTAGCGCGCCCGAAAGCATGACCCAGAGGCCGCCGCCGATCACGCCGGCGACGACCATGGCGATCTGCACGATGAGTGGCGGCATGCCCTGAAGCACCAGTGCTGCGCTGGTTGCCGACAGCGCGCCGATCAGGAGTGCGCCTTCGCCGCCGATGATAACCATGCCGAGCTGCGCGGGCAGCGCCGTGCAGAGTGCGGTAAGGATCAGCGGCGCCGCGCGCGTCAACGTGTTCTGCCATGAGAACCAGGTGCCGAACGCGCCGTAGTACATGTAGAAATAGAGGTCGAGCGGGCTCTTGCCGAACATTGCGACGAAGATGCCGAAGACCCCGAGCGCGCCGGCCAGCGCCGCGCCCGGGATCAGGATATATTCGATCGCTCCGCCGTGACGCTGGAGGAATCCCGGATCGGCGGCCGGGGCAACGGTCCCGACCGCTTCAGCGAGATCTGCAGCTTCCGTCGTCACGAAGTCGCCCCGACCACGCCCTCCACGAGATAGTCCATCTTCTCGAGTTCGGGATCCTTCTGGCCGCGATCGGTGCCGGCCGCGATCACCGTCTTGCCCTTGTTGTCGACCAGCCCTCCCTTGAAGATGGCGTAGCCGTCACCGGACAAGAACTTGGCCTTGACGTCGTCGGCGTGCTTGCGCGCCTCGGCGGAGACCGCTTCGCCATAGGGCGAGGTCTTGACGATCTCCTCCTTGAGGCCGCCGCGATAGAAGTTCGGAATGCTCTCGCCGGCGGCGATCATCTTGACGAACTTGGGGTACAGCGCTTCCCAGTTCCACTCGGCGCCCGTGAGATACGCTTTTGGCGCGAGCGGCGACTGGTTGACGTGATAACCGCACACCATGGCGCCTCGACGCGCGGCGTTCTCGACCATAGTCTTGGGACCATCGACATGGCAGGTGAGGACGTCGACGCCCTGATCGATCAGGCTGTTGGTGGCCTCGGCTTCCTTGACCGGCATCGACCAGTCACCAGTGAAGATCACTTGCGTGGTGGCCTTGGGATTGGCAAGCCTCGCGCCGAGCGCGAATGCGTTGATGTTGCGCAGCACCTGCGGGATCGGTTTCGCGGCGACGAAGCCGAGCTTGCCGCTCTTGGAGCTATAGCCGGCGACGATGCCCGAGATGTATTGGGCTTCATCGATGTAGCCGAAATAGCTGCCGGCGTTTTTCGGGTCCTTGTCGCTCCACAGGCCGCCGCAGTGCTCGAAGTGCAGCTTCGGGAATTTGTTGGCCATCTTGACCATGTGAGGATTGTAGTAGCCGAACGAGGTCGGGAAGAGCAGGGTGGCGCCGTCGAGATTGATCATGGACTCGATCGTCTTCTCGACCGCGTCGGTCTCCGGCACCTTCTCTTCTTCCACGACTTTGAGGCCGGGAATCTTCTTCAGCGCCGCCGCGCCCTGCGCATGCGCCTGGTTGTAGCCATAGTCGTCCCGCGAGCCGACGTAGATGAATCCGATGGTGGTCTCGGCCGCGAAGGCCGGACGAATGCCCGTCGCCGCACCGAGGGTGACGGCCGCGCCGCCCTGCAACAAATGACGTCGTGAGATCCTGCCAAATTCCATTGCTTGCTCCCTTTGGCGGATGCACCGCCTCATCTCGCGCTGCGCCGGTCTGGCGGAGCCCGGGATAGATTGTCGCAAGCTTCGTGCCAGAGGCTACCGAGGGAGGATTTTCACTTAAGTTATTGAGAGTAATTTGCTATTTTCGGTGATCCGAGCTTGATCAGGAAAGTAGCAGATGAAAATATAGGCATTATTTTATAATTGTATGCAATGGAGTTAAGCAGTCTTAACCGGCTTGGACATGTGCATGACGAGGGTCGGGGTGGTCTGCCGGCAACCGCATTCATGCTAACCACGCGCTGATCGGAACGATGTCGACAGCGTGATTTCGCTGGCACCGAACTTGAATCGATTGCCGCCAGGACCGCCGTCGCCGCGGTCCCAAGAGATGGAAAGCCCGCCGAGATGGCTGCTGGTACCGCCGTTCATAATGGTTCGCTCGGCGAAGAGATCGTGCGAAGAATCAACGAGCTCGCGGCGATCTCGGAAGAAGGCGACAAGCTCACCCGCATCTATCTGACCGGCGAGTTGCGCAAGGCCGCGGACCTCATCCTGAGCTGGATGCGCGACGCCGGCATGAGCGCGCGTCTCGACGCGATCGGCAATGTCTGCGGGCGCTACGAAGGGGAGCGGCCGGGCGCGCTCTGCCTGATGCTCGGCTCGCACTACGACACCGTGCGCGATGCCGGCAAATGGGACGGGCCGTTGGGCGTGATCACGGCGATCGCCTGCGTCGCCGATCTCAACCGCCGCGGCAAGCGCCTGCCGTTCGCGATCGAAATCGTCGGTTTTGCGGATGAGGAAGGGGTGCGCTTTGCCTCGACTCTGCTCGGCAGCCGCGCCGTGGCCGGCACTTTTGACGAAAGCGTCCTCAACACACGCGACAGCGATGGCGTCGCGATGCGCGATGCGCTGGTGCAGTTCGGGCTCGACCCCGATCATATCGGCGCGGCCGCGCGGGCCCGGCGCGAGCTGCTTGCCTATCTCGAGCTGCACATCGAGCAGGGGCCGGTGCTGGAAACGCAAAACCTCCCCGTCGGAGTTGTCACTGCGATCGCGGGCGCGACAAGGCTTGCCGCGCGGCTGACCGGCATGGGGGGGCACGCAGGCACGGTGCCGATGGCACTCCGGCGCGATGCGTTGGCGGGCGCGGCCGAATGCATCGGTGCGATCGAGCAGTTTTGCCGCACCGACGAGGGTGGGCTGGTCGGCACCGTCGGCTACATCCAGGCGAGGCCCGGCGCAACCAACGTCATTCCGGGCGAGGTGTCGTTCACCATCGATATGCGGGCGCCGACCGACATGCACCGCAAGCGCGCGGTCGCCGATGTCGTGAGGCAGATCGAGGCCATCGCAAAGCGCCGCCAATTGACACTTCAGCTCGACGTCACCCACGAGAACCGCACCGCGCCCTGCGCGCCCTGGCTCAAGGAGCAGATCGCGCAGGCGATCAAAGCGGAAGGTTTTTCCGTGTTCGAGCTGCCGAGCGGGGCGGGGCATGACGGCATGGCCATGATCGACATTGCCGACGTCGGCATGATCTTCGTTCGCTGCCGCGGCGGAATCAGCCATCACCCCGACGAGCATGTCGAGCTCGCCGATGCCGACGCCGGCGCGCGAGTGTTGCTGGGGCTGATCGAGAATTTTCGGCCGCGGCAAGGGTAAATGGGCTCCTCACGTCACCGGCTAGAGATAAGAATCAGACAGGTCTAGCGTCGTAACGGCGTCCCGCCGGACCACGAGACAACATTCGACGGCGCGTATGAACAGCGGCATCTCTTTTCCATCCCATGGCGAAAACCGATTTTACCAGGGTATGGCGGCGACCTTCGTTGCCAGCGCGCTTCAGGCGGTGAACTTTCTGGGTGATCGATTCCTGAGGAAGTCGCATCATCCGTTCACGGCTATCGAGGACCTTTACCGGCACTCGATGGACAGTGCTTTTGCGGTATCTGAGTCCTTTCTCGTTACGGGCGCGCCGCACGCTTCTGCGTACTATCCGCGCGACTTTGCCTGGTTCTATCCCGACATCCTCGATCCCGACACTATCCTGGATTCGCAGGATGCGGTGCGCCGGGCTCGTCTGCTCGAAAAGAGCGTCCGCCTGCTGCTGGAAGCGGTTCGCGCCAACGTCGTCACGACGACGATCGTCCCGGCGGGGCGCGCCCGGTATCTCGGCGTGAACTATTTCTCGCGCCCTTCGGATACGCTGCTCGGCATTCTGGCCGGCCTGCGGCAGATGATCTCTGCCGAGGAGAGAGCGTCGTCCTATCTGGCGATGTCGCAATGCGTGCATGCCGGTCGCCTGCTGCTGGCCGAATATTGCGGTGATCTGAACCGCGCGATCCTCCAGCTCGCAAGCGAGCTCGAGCCGTTCAATGATGATGGCTCTACGTATTTGCTGTGCGATGCCAGTGCTCCGCGCTCTGCGGCAACGGACACGCGCGCCGAGCGCAGGCGTTTCGTCACCAATGCCTGCGTCTACACGACATTCGTGTGGGGCGTGCGGCTTGGAATCGTCGACGAGAACGAGCTGAAGCGGCGGCTCGGACGCGACCTGGCGCAGTACAAGGGGGACCTGCTCCGCCTGTTCGGCAAGGGTGGCTATATCAGGCATTCCCTGGATGGCCCCACGCGCTCGCCGGTGTCCTCGGTCGCGCTGGATTTCGTCAGTGTGCATCGCGGCTTCTGGGATATGAACGAGCCGGCCGAGCGCGCGCTGTTCGCAGCCACGGCGGATCTGATCCTTGCGGAGCCGCGCTTTCGCATCCCCGGCACATTCCACTTCCTGGTGTCCGCGGATAATCCGCGGAACAAGATGATCCACAAGATCGCGGCTCCCGCCTATCAGGGACGTTCCTCCTGGCCGACGTTCAACGTCGAATTCGCGGATCGCATGCTGGACTATGATGAATTCTCGTGCAGCGATACCTACCGTTCCTGCGCCCAGGGAATTCTGAAGGACATTCGCACCGCAACCGAAGTCCACGGCGGCTATCAGGAACTGATCTCGGAGCGGGGCCTGAAGTATCGCACCTGGGCCTACAAGGGTGCCGTGGCCCACTCCTGGTTTCCGCGTTTCCTCTCTGTCTGGAGGAGGGCGCATGGAACGCCGCTCCTCCATTGGAATGACTGAACGGCGGTCGTTACCCAGCCGTCACGTCCACAAGCTCGCCACCGTCGAGGACCTTGGCCGCCTTGGCGCGGTCGAGGTCGCCTTCCCAGGCGGCCACCACCACGGTCGCAACGCAATTTCCGGTGAGGTTGCCGACCGCGCGAGCCATGCCGATGAACCAGTCGACCGACAAGACCAGCACGAGGCCGATCGCAGGGATGCTGGGCACCGCGTTCAGCGTCGCCGCCAGAATCACGATCGCGGAGCCCGGCACGCCATGCGCGCCCTTGGAGGTGATCAGGGAGACGCCGAGCACCAGTAGGAGGTCGCCGAAGGACAGCGGCGTGTTGGTCGCCTGCGCGATGAAGACGACCGCAAGCGTCAGGTAGATCGAGAACGCGTCGAGGTTGAAGGAATATCCGGTCGGAATCACGAGGCCGACGACGGAATCCTTCACGCCCATCCGCTCCAGCTTCTTCATGATCTGCGGCAGCACGGCGTCGGACGAGGCGGTCGCGAGCACGATCGTCAACTCCTCGCGCAGGTAGGCGAGGAATTTGAGGATGTTGATGCCGGCAAGCGCCATGACGCCGCCGAGCACGCCCAGCACGAAGATGCCGACCGAGACGTAGAACAGCGCAACCAGTGAGACGAGCTGCTTGAGCGAGCCGACGCCGTATTTGCCGACGGTGTAGGCGACTGCGCCGAGCACGCCAAGTGGAGCAACGCGGACGATAAGCCCCATGACGCGGAACAGCACGGTCGAGGCGGCATCGATCATCGACGTCACGAGCTTGCCCTTCTCGCCGCCGACCAGTGCGAGGCCTACGCCGAACAGCACGGCGAAAAACAGCACCTGGAGCACGTCGTTGCGCGACAACGCGTCGAACGAGGTGCTCGGGATCACGTTGAGGAGGAAGGAGCCGATGCCGCCGCCCTGAAGCTTGTGGGCGTTGTCGGCATAGGTATTGAGCGCCTTGGCGTCCAGCGTCGAGGGGTCGATGTTCATGCCATGACCGGGGCCGAAAGTGTAGGCCAGGATGAGACCTACCACGAGCGCGACTGTGGTCATCACCTCGAAATAGACCAGCGCTTTGACGCCGACCCGTCCGACCTTCTTGAGGTCGCCCGCGCCGGCAATGCCGTGCACGACGACGCAGAACACGATCGGCGCCACGATCATCGAAATCAGCTTCAGGAAGGCGTCGCTCAGAATCTTGAGCGAGATGGCAAAATCCGGCGCGGCCACCCCGAGAATGATGCCGAGGATCAGCGCGGCCAGGACCTGGACGAACAGCGACGTGTAGAGCGGCTTTGGCTCGGCGGCCGGGGCCGCGGCAATGGTCGACATGGTGACTCCCCCGTTTTGACGACGTCTCGATCGTCGAAAGGAGCAACTAGCGTGCCAGATTGTCGCGGTTTTCGCTGAGGAGGAGGTCTATTCGGTCTTTTTGCGGTGCGACCGGCATCCGCATCGGCGCCGGGAAACCGTTCCAGGTGCCGTCGGTCACGTGGACAGACGATTTTGCGGTCCACAGTCACGTTCTGCGCGCGGGTGGCCGCGTCACGCCGCGAGATCCAGCAGCCGACACGATCCGCGTACCAGCACCTTGCGTCCATTCGGCGTCATGACCGGCACGCCGTCGCAGACGACGACAAGACCGAACTTGACGAGGCTCTCGATGAGATAGGCCTTGGAAAGGCGACCGTTCGACACCGGGTCGCGAAGCGCCTTCAGAACCTCCCATTGGTCTGGCGAAAGATCGAAGTCGATGTCGTTGCTCATGTTGCCTCAAGCCGTGGTGCCGTTCCTGCGCCTCTGTTAGAGGCGCTGCATGAAGACCGTGCGACGACAATGAGTCGGGAATTCGGTGAGGCGTTTAGAACTTCTCTTCACAAATTGCTGCACGCCATTGCGCCACAAGAGTTAAGACCGCTCGGTCACGAGGACCGTCCGAGCCTCGATCACATATTGATGATGTAGGCTTGATGTTGGTCCGCGAACTACCGCACTGCACGGGAAGCGCTGCTGTCCCATTCTGCCTCGCAATATGCACAGAAATCATGAGAACGAAGGGTTCGGGATTCTGTTACGCTGATTCGCGGGGAATGGCTTCACACGGCAGGAGTGGAGTGCATGAACAGGCTGGTCGAAATTCGCAGTCAGGAATCCCTGTGCCGGGAGCGTGCCGCGCTTGATTTGCAGCGCCGGCTTTTCTGGCTTGCGCAAGCTCAGGAATGGGAGCAGCGCGCGCTTGACGAGATCGCCTATCATTTCCGGGAGTGCAATGTGGCTCAGACGGAGCTGGGGCGAAACTGACGTCGGCTGTGGGTAAGGCCTACTGATAAGTCGCCACAATATCGGATACCGCGCGCTCGAGCTGCTGCGCGGTGGCGCACTGGCGCACCACGCTGCAGAAGGTCGCATAGCGCGGCATCTCGGAATCGCCAAAGCCCCAGGCGAGACGTCCTTCGGGATTGAGCCACACCAGTCGCTTCGAGCGCTCAGAGATGCGGCGCAGGATGTCGGCGCGCGGATCGAGATTGTTGCTGCGGGCATCGCCCAGCACGATCACCGTGGTCTGCGGCGTCAGCGTGCTCATAAACTCCTTCTCGAAATCGACCAGCGACGAGCCGTAGTCGGAGGAGCCGAAGCCGACCTTGGACATGATCTCGGCCATCGCTTCTTCCGGCGATTTCGATTCCAGGATGTCGCTGACTTCGATCAGATGCGAGGAGAAGGCAAAGGAATGGACGTCGTCGACCACCTCGTGCAGCGAGTGGATCAGGAGCAGGAAGAAATCCGAGACCTGCGCCACCGAGCCCGAGACGTCGCAGAGCGCCACGATCTTCGGCCGATCGCGATGCTTGCGCTTCCAGGCCGTGAGAAAGGGGATGCCGCCCCAGGCGGCATTGCGGCGCAGCGTGCGGCGGACGTCGAGATGACCGCGCCGTTGGCGCTTGCGTGGTTTCGAATAGCGCTCGCGCAGGCGACGTGCGATCTGGCGGATGAGAGCGCGCATCTCCGCGACATGGCGGCGCTCGATGCGGGCAAGCGGCGCGTTGCGAAGAATCTCGTTGCGGAGGTTTTCAGCTTCCTCGCGGGCATAGAGCGCAAGCCCCTGCGCGACGGTGTCGCGGACGGCTTCGCGCAAGGCATCGAGCGCGGCGCGAAGCCGCTCGGCCAGTGCCGGATTGGTCGCGGTCAGCTCCTCGAGATCGTCGCGCAGCCGCTGGAGCCCCATGGCGTCAAGGATGCGGCTGGAGAAGATGCCGCGCTGGGTGGAGTAGCGGATGTCGGATAGGGAGGCCGCACCTGAGGCGCTGGCGATCGCGGCGGTGATCGCGTTGCGATCCTGCAACAGCAGCATCTGCGCGAGGGGCCCCAATTCTGCGGGAGGCGAACCGGCGCTCGCATCGCTGGCCGCGCCCGACGACGGAGATTGATCCGCGTCCTCCGAAACATAGTTGCTGTCGGCTTCAGGCTGTTCCTGTCGCGGCTCCGGCTGGCTGAAGAACAGATCGAAACAGTCTCCGAGCGCGAGCTTTTCGTCCTGCGACTTGGCGAGCGTCAGAAGGAGCGCATCGCGCAGGATGGTCCGGTCGGAGACGCCGACCTGCGCGACCGCACGCATCGCATCGATGCTTTCGGCCGGCGAGACATGGACCCCGGCGCCCCGTGCGGCACGGAAGAAACGATGGATATTCTCGCGCATCGGGGTCAACCGAAGACGTTGGATCGTGCTGCCTTGGCAATGAAGGTCGTAATCTGAGGCTGAGCCGCCTCGATGTCGGCCTCGTATTTCAGGAGCACGTTGAGCGTGTCCTTGACGATCTCGGTGTCGAGCTCCGAGGCCTGCAAGAGCACCAGCACGCGTGCCCAGTCGATGGTCTCGCTGACCGAAGGCAGCTTCTTCAGGTCGAGCGAGCGGATTTCGTGGATGAAGCCGACCATCTGCCGCCGCAGCGTCTGCGAAATGTTGGGGACGCGGCTCTCGACGATGCGCTCCTCGAGCCGCTGCTCGGGGAAGCCGATGTGCAGATGCAGGCAGCGCCGCTTCAGGGCGTCGCCGAGATCGCGCTCGCTGTTGGAGGTGAGGATCACCGTTGGCGGCGTGATCGCGGAGACGGTGCCGAGTTCGGGGATCGTGACCTGGAAGTCGGAGAGAATTTCCAGCAGCAGCGATTCGAACTCCGCATCCGACTTGTCGATCTCGTCGATCAGGAGCACGCAGCCGCCCGGCTGCTCCAGCGCTTGCAGCAGCGGCCGCGGCTCGACGAACTCCTTGGAGAAGAACACGTCGCCGAAATCGTGGAGCTGATGAAGTGCAGCGTGCAAAGTCTGCGCGCCGCCGAGGACTTCCCCGAGCTTGTCCTTGAGGATCTGCGTGTAGAGAAGCTGCTTGGCGTATTTCCATTCATAGAGCGCCTTGGCCTCGTCGAGGCCTTCGTAGCACTGAAGGCGGATCATCTTCAGGCCGCGCCAGGCCGCGATCGCCTTGGCAAGCTCGGTCTTGCCGACGCCCGCGGGTCCTTCGACCAGGATCGGCTTCTCGATCTGTTGCGACAAATAGACGGCGGTCGCGATCTGCCGGCTCGCGATGTAGCCTTGAGCGGCGAGGCCGCTCTCCACCGCCTCGATCGCTGTCGAGGGCTTCTGTTCAGCCACGAAAAGGCGCTCCCAAAGGTCTTGATTGAGGCTTGTTCTGCCTGCGTTCACGGCAAAGAACAAGCCTCGTTTGGGAGAGGCCAGACCCGCGCGAATGGGCGTTTTTTTCGCTCAACGCAAATAGTCGGGCGGCCAACCGGCCGCGGGATCAGTGCCGCAGCAACTCCGGCTTGCGGATCGTCTGTCTGACCTCGGCGCCGCAATCGGCGCATTCATAGACGAAGTCGATCTTGGCAAGACTCCAATGCGGTTCGACCTCGCGCACATACATTGGAAGGAACCCCATGCAAGCAGGGCAAATCACAGGCGCGATCTCGATATCCTGATGATGCTGTACATAAGCTGGCATCTCGGCTCTCCTTCGCAGACGACCTCCAAACCCGCGCGAAGGCTACTGCCGGCCGGCGAAAGGCCGACATCAACTCTTTCGAACAGAGGCGGAACGGCGGAGGTTTGTCGTTCGCTGTGACATTCTTGTTACGTCTCTGTACTGTGACGGGTGGAGCAAATACCTATTTCAAAGCCCGATCCGATATTCGGACTCGACCTCAACGATAAGGGAGCAACGCCCATGACGCATGCCATTCGCTTTCACAAGACTGGTGGTCCGGAAGTGCTGGTCTGGGAAGAAGTCAGTGTCGGCAAGCCCGGACCAGGCGAGGCACGAATCCGCCATACCGCCGTCGGTCTCAACTTCGTCGACATCTACAATCGTTCGGGCCTTTACCCGGTGCAACTGCCGAGTGGGCTTGGTAGCGAGGCTGCTGGCGTCGTCGAGGAGGTCGGGCCTGGCGTCACCGATCTGAAGCCCGGCGATCGCGTCGCCTACGGCGCCTCGCCGCTCGGGGCCTATTCCGAGGCGCGGCTGATCCCGGCCGACCGACTGCTGAAGCTGCCGGACGGTGTCGACGACAAGACCGCGGCGGCGATGATGCTGAAGGGGCTCACAACGCAATATCTGATCCGGCAGACCTATCGGGTGAAGGCCGGCGACACCATCCTGCTGCATGCGGCCGCCGGCGGCGTCGGCCTGATTCTCTCCCAGTGGGCCAAGCATCTCGGCGCAACCGTGATCGGCACCGTCAGCAACGACGAGAAGGCCAAGCTCGCCAAGGCGCATGGCTGCGACCATGTCATCATCTATAGCCGCGAGGATTTCGTGAAGCGGGTGGACGAGATCACCGGCGGCAAGAAGGTGCCGGTGGTCTATGACTCCGTCGGCAAGGATACGTTCTTGAAGTCGCTCGACTGCCTCGCGCCGCTCGGCGTCGCCGCGCTGTTCGGTGCGTCCTCCGGCGCCGTCGAGCCGCTCAATCTCGGTCTGCTGGCGCAGAAGGGCTCGCTCTACGTCACCCGGCCGACGCTGTTCACCTACGCCGCCAAGCGTGAGAGCCTGGTCGCGATGGCGGGCGAGCTGTTCGATGTCGTCAAGTCCGGCGCGGTCAAGATCGAGGTGCGCCAGACCTATCCACTGAAGGACGCCGCCAAGGCGCATGCCGATCTCGCCGCGCGCAAGACCACGGGATCGACCGTCCTCACGGTGTGATCTCCGACCGGGCTGTGGCGCAGGCTGGCAGAGCGTCTCGAGCGAACTGGATTCCGGTTCGCGTAAAGAAAACGCGTCAAAATAAGAAATCCAGAGCCCGTTCCGATTCGATCGGACCGGAAAGGCCGGCCCTAGGTCTACGTCACGTCCGCTCGTGCTTGCGCAGATCGCGGGCGTGATCGAGGCGGAGAGCCTGGAGGTCGACTTCTTCGGGCGGGATCCGGGGCAGGGCAGCCTCAGCGAGGATCGCCTCGGTCACGTCTTCGACCGAATTCTCCACGATTTCCTGGATGAACGAGATATTCCGATATTCCCCTGAGGCAACGCGGGAAATGACCTCGCGCCTGGTGATTTCAGGGTCGACCACTGCCTCGCGGCCGCGGCGCCCATAGTCGATCATCACGACGAAATACTGCATGAAACGATCCTGCCGTGCCCACGGTCGGGCACGGCAGAGTATTTCCGAAAAACGGAATCAATTCAAGATGAATTTCGTAAAAACGGAAGTTGCAGCCTACTTGCTCCTCTTGCGCGGGCGCGCCGACTTGGCGCGCAGCCGCTCCAGCTGCCCCTTGGGCATGGACAGGCAGATCTCGCCGACCCACTCCAGTTTCACGCCGACGATCTGCTTGGCATTGAAGCTGCTGAGATTGACGACGGAGGGGGATTTGCCTCGTTCGATGGTCTTCAGATAGCGCTCGCCGGTCTTGAGCCGGACCACGGCCTCCTCGCCGTAGAAGCTCGACAGCGGATGGCGCTGGTCCTTGTAGACTACGATTACGTCGCCGCTCTCGTATTTGGGCAGCATCGAATCGCCCACGATCTCGAATGCGATGGTCTCCTCCATGATCGGAAAGGGCAGCGCGATGTCGCCAAGGCCTTCGGGGGGAACCTGCTCATAATCCGGCTCGATCACGGCACCGGCCCCGACGCGGCCCATGATCGGCGCGAGATTGAGCTCGAGATATTCCATGATCGGAATGATTTCCGAAGCCTTCACCAGGCGTTCGCCGCCGAGGATCTCCGAGACAGCGCCGGGGCGTACGCCCATGGCAGCCGCCAGGCCGCCCTTGCTCTTGCCCGTCTTTTCCAGGCCCCGTTCGATCATTGCAGCGTCCAACATGGTGATTCCCTCGATTGTCCATCGTCCGTCTCTTGTAATCCGAAATTCGGAATTGATGCAATTATGAATATCAGAATTATCGCTTGACTTCGACTTCGGAATACCGGAATGTAGGCTCCGCCTTGGGCGGTCGTGCGATCGGAGGAGGCGCATCACAGGACAGCAGCATGGAACCGGCTCATTGGCCGTCGGAGCACTCCGACGCGCTTCGCGACTATTTTCTCAAGGGGATGTCTTATGCGGAGATCGGAAGACAGATTAACGCAAGGTTCGGAACGGCTTACACGCGCAACGCGGTGGTCGGCCGCGCCAAGCGGCTCGGGCTGATCGTGCAGGTGCGGACGACGAGTCCATCGATCGTGCCGGTGCTGCCGTCTGGAGCCTGTCTTAGCCTCCCGCACCGTCCCGCGTTACTGAACCTGCCGCCGAAATCCGCGATGAAGCCTGCCGCGCAGGTCAAATTGCGCTGCGTCGGCGTCCAGCCGCGCCTGGTCCCGTTGGTCGAACTCGCTGCCGAGGACTGTCGCTATCCCTATGGCGGCGACAAGGACGGGGAGGAGATTACCTTCTGCGGCCATCCAAGTGAGCCGGGCTCGAGCTATTGCACGCCGCATGCGCGCCTGACGCGCCGCGCCGGGGCTGGATCCGCCCGCGTCTCCGGCCCCGTCGTGCTGAGGCTGGTCTCTGCCGCCTGACCTCACGACCGCCCGTTCAATCGTCAATTTCGCAAGGAGTATCCGAGTGGCACGTGTCCGACGCAACAGGTCCTTTAAATTGGCGAATGTCTACGACCGACGCTCACGTGAGATACCGTTCAATGCGGAGGTGGCGGAAGTCGAGGTGGACAATCCGCTGGCGCTCGATCCCGGCGAGAAGATCATAGCCGTGCGGTCGATCCGCAGTGATCCGCTCGGCCGGCTGCATGCGCACCATCAGATCGACGAGGCGCAGTATCGGGGCGGGCGCGCCTTCCAGGACGATTGGGAGAGGGCCGAGCGAGGCCCTCAGGCAATGGACCCGACTCGCGAATATGTCGATGGCGCGCGTACGCGCGAGCCGGTCACCGAGAGCCAACGCCAGGCCCAGGCGGTGCTGCGGCTGAACCGGATCGAGCGCGAACTCGGCACAGACGGCGCTGCGCTAGTGCACGACGTGTTGGTGCTGGGCCTGACCATGGACGAGATCGGCCAGCGTCGCGCCGTCCGTACGCAGCGCTGGATCGACTATTTTGCCCGACGTTTCCGTGAATGCCTGGACCGGCTGGCACTGATCTATGGCTTTGCGACGGAAACGGGGAGACTGCGTGCAGGGCAACGAAGATGACAACGCGCCCGCGACCACGGTCGTGGGCGCGCCGGTCCGCTGCTTAGGGATGCGGTAGGATCTGGTAGGTCGTGGCATAGGGCTCGACCCGCAGCGAGGCGTTGGCCAAAAGCCCGATTCTGGCGGTCGGCGCCTGCTGCAATTCGCCGTTCGGACCGCGATGCACGTTGTATTGCCAGACGGTGAGATCGCCCTTCTGTGCCAGAGCATGTGCAACGGCGCTGGCATCATTGCCGCCGAGGGCCTGAAGCTCCTCCGTCGACAATCCGACGACGATTTCATCCTTGATGGTGACGATCTTGAACAGGTTCATCCTGGTCTCCTGCGCCCACGCGCTTTGTGTCGAGAAGGTGAGAAGCGCGACTGCGGCGCCCTTGATGAGATCGCAGCGAGAAAGCATGCCGTCGTCCTTTGGTGCTGGGGCGCCCGAATCGATCAATGCATCGGCCACGGCGCCCGTGATCTGCGTGACTGTTTCGCCTCCGCTTTGTCGTTTGCTCCTCGAAAACGGTTCACGGCCGGAAACAAATGGGGCCCGATGAATCCTGATGCGAAAAGGCGGGTCCAAGTCCAAGAGCTCGAGGGGACGGGTTTGGATGAAATCCAAACGTAATAGTTTGTCTCTTGGTCAGAAGGACGCGCTGTGGCTGCCGATCCATAGCGCGAGATCGACGCCTATTTCGTCGACGATACAACCGCCGACGCCAGACTCAACAATTACGTGTATACGCTGAAGAAGCACTGGTTCGCGTCCACCAACATCCATTCAGATCCGAAACAACACGAAACGCAGCGTCGATTGACGGCAATCGAGGCTGTATGCCTGATCGATGCCGCTTCTTGACGCAGGTGGGTGACGGCGGGCCCTATTCCTGTTATCCGGAATTGCCGTGGTGCGATGCAGACGAAGCATCGCTGCGCCAACCGTTGGGCTTGCCGGAGGGGTTGTTTCTTGACATAGTTACAACCTGTTCAGGTGCGCGCTTGCACATGTAGCTCGGCGTGCGAACACACCGGGCTTCCCCCGGCCGAAGGCGCGCCGTCGCCATAGCATCCGGTTATGGCATCCGGTTATGGCATCCGGTTATGGCGTTGGGTTCTTAGTTGGGACCTCGATGTTGGATCACGAAGTCCGATGCTTGTCATAGGTGCGAGATGAAGAACCTCGATTTCGCAGCTGAGCTGCACCTCAAGCTCGGCGCGCCCGCAAGCGGCACCGTCGAAAGCCTGCGCCTGCTCCGCGCCTTTCTGAAGCTCGCGCCCCGGCAGCGTTTCGAGGTCATCAAGCTCGTCGAAGACCTCGCCACCGAAGAAACCCTCCCCGAACACCCCCTTTCCTGAGCCGGCCCGCGCGCCCCGCCTTACGATTTCCTGCCAAAGCCGGCCGCCAAGCGACGACTTCCCCGGGGCTGGACGCTGGCAGGCGATCCGGCAAGTGTGGTATTCAGTTCTGAAAACGGGAGGAGTGCGACCATGATCGAACCGAAGCTCGAAGTTCCGGCCGAACTGCGCGACCTGGCCGAGAAGACGATTGACCAGGCGGAAAAGGCATTCGGCATGTTTTTCGAAGCCGCCACCAAGTCGATGACGACCGTTCCGGGCGCGGGGGCGGACGTGTCGAAGCAGGCGCTCGCTTTCACCGAGCAGAACATGAAGTCGGCGTTCGAGCATGCTCGCAAGCTCGTCCATGCGACCGACCTTCAGGAGGCGATGCGAATCCAATCGGATTTCCTGCGCAGCCAGTTCACCAGTGCCGGAGACCACATGCGCCAGATGACCGGCAGTCTCATGCAACCGGGTAAGGACAAGTCCTGATTCTCGGTGTGTTCACGCCGCGTCCACAGATTGGACTTGTCCGGCGTGAATATCGCCACTGGTGCCGGTCCATGATGGCCGTCGAATGGACCTCATTCGCCGCCCATCATGCTTTCTGCTGACCCCTGTCGGTTCTCAGGCAGGGATTTGCATATGTCGCAGGTACCTTGAGCCATCGGCCGCTCTGCTAACGCAGCGATGCGATGTAGGCCGCGATGTCGCCGGCTTCAGTCCGGCTCAAGGGGAAATTCGGCATCTTCGGGTGCGGGTCTAGCAGGAAAAAAGCGCGTCTTTCTGAACTGAAGTCGGGCCTGCGCGCAACGGACGCGAAGGAGGGAACGTCGGCGCTCGCCTGGATCTGGCCGTTCGCCACGACATGGCGGCTGGCGGACCAGCGCTTCGCAAGCTCGGCGCCATGATCTGCATCGGCGCTAGAAAAAGATAGGCCGGCAACAAGCGCAGCCTTGAAGCAGGGCGGCCCCGGGGTGTCTAGGAGCCCGGGGCCACAACCTCAGCTTCCGGTGGGTCCAATAGTTCGGCCACGGGGTCCAAGCGGGAATCAGCGGAGCACATTTGGCGAAAAGTTTTGCATCTGCAGCCTGCTGCATTTCTATGCGGTGAACGCCCTTCGGATGATGCGGGGAGTTCGATCCCGCAACATGGGCAGTGTGATCGCAGCCCAGCGACAATTGTTGTGTCTATTCCTGGCGTGTGTG
Organism: Bradyrhizobium sp. 35; assembly: GCF_023073215.1. Taxonomy (NCBI): domain Bacteria; kingdom Pseudomonadati; phylum Pseudomonadota; class Alphaproteobacteria; order Hyphomicrobiales; family Nitrobacteraceae; genus Bradyrhizobium; species Bradyrhizobium sp. 35. Next base: position 10,028 of record NZ_JADPJC010000027.1, on the reverse strand, counting down.
GGCGATGACGTCTATGATGCAACTGGACAGATTAGTCGACCAGAACAGCGCTGACGAACATCGTGTACGGTGCTTTTGACAAATAGAAGCCGTTCTAATTTTACCTAGGGCGCTCATTGCGCGGCGCCCGCCGGTGGGGAGGCCTAGCGGCTAAGCGCTACAATACCAGTATTCGTATTCCCCAAATTCTGCACGGCCTTGCTCATCGTAGGATCGTTGACGTAGCCGCTGGCGGGGGTAGAAGAGCCATTGTTCTCATTCCTAGCGCGATTGCCCAGCCGATTTGCCGTAGTTTGATGGTTGAGAGCATTGCTCGTGTTAGGTCCGGGCGAACCACCCGCACCGCTCGCGGTGCCACTGCTCGACATCGAGCCGGCCGCCGTGCTGCCTGAGCCTGTTCCTCCTCCAGAAGCTCCACCTGAACCACCTCCGCCAGCTTGCGCCAGGGCCGAGGTGCTTGGTCAAAACGCGACCGCTATCCTGTTCGTTCAGGCGGCGCAAAATGATCTTCGTTCGACTGACGCTTCAACGTGGCTTGCAGCCCTTGATGGGTATTTGGCCACTTTCCAGGATGCAATTAAGTCCTCACGCAAAATCGTGCAGCTCAAAATCAGCACGCACAATCCTCCTAACGAAAGTATCTTCAATGTTAATCGGGCCATCGCCGACGGGCTCTGCGCCGCTTCCCAGCGAAGGAAGGTGCGACTTCGTCCTAGCACTACTTTGGCAGAATTTATTTGCGCCAGTGTTTCTCAAGGATTTGTTTTCGGCAGTATGGACACCGTTGAGGCGGCGGCGAACGAAGCGGATAGTGCGCTGTCGCTGATTACGGACAGCGTAGCGGATGACCCGACCGTGGCTTTGGCCAAAATCCACTATTTGCGCAGCCGATGCGAGCCGGAGACGTGGTGGGATTTCGCAAGCGAACGTCACAGGCGTTATCCCGATAACGAAAACTTGGCAGGTGCGGCAGCAGAGGCTCGCATAGACCAAGCAGCCCGTTGGGCAGAGACGAACCAACGCCGCACACTAAACCGCGAACTCCGCGCACAAATTGCCGAAGCCATCGCCATTCTTGAGCAAATGCGACAGAAGTTCGCTGGCTCTGAAGCTGCTTGGGACGACAATCGGATGTCTCTGAGTGTCAATCTGGCGATTGGTCTTCGGCTGCTACGGCAGCATGATGAGGCCAAGAAGGTAATCGAAGCGGCGCTCTTCGGAGACCGATGAACATCTGCCGCCGCGCGCTGTGGCAACCTTTACGAAGCCAGCCGGATTCGGCGACGCCGAGAAGGCGAACTTATGCAGTCTGAAGCGCTGCGACTCGCACGATTTCGTTCTCTAGCCGGTCGATGCAATTCTCATCGAGCAACAGAAGAACAGTTGCGCCCAATCAAGCGAGCATCATAGACACGCTGCATTGTGAATGCTGACGACGACGCTCGCGTTGAAGCACACCATACGGACCGGATAGACATACTGGCCGGAGAGGAGGCCTTGCAGCACTGTTTCGAGATCGGTGTGCTGTTCGTCCGTCTCGCGCCAGGCGCAGCCGGCGCGCGCGCCAAAGTCTTCGAGCACGATGTAAATGTCTCGGTCGAGACGGTCGGTTGGCACGACCGAGGGCGAGGAACGCATACACTTACTCCGATACTACGGACGGCCGAGAGGCGGCCCCAGCTTGGGGGCTGGTGGGGTAGGCCGGGGCCGCTCCGCCAGCTCAGGCGGCGAGCGGGCGATGACTGAAATGCCGCCGCTCCTTGTGGTTCCACTGAGCTGGGTCAACCCGGAAAATCCCCAGTCGCGCGAGCTTACGTTCTTCTATCCTTCCTGGTCTCGATAGTGGGCGAGCTCCGCTCTTGCGAGTGCCCGGGCCTGTTCAAGCGCTTCTGCCCCGGTCAATAGGTTCGGTGCAAGCCGCCGTCCCGCGATATCGTCCCAATAGAAGTAAACGCTCGGCCGACCATCGGCGAATTGACTTCATAGCTGCCGGTTAACGGCACAGCTTCGTGCTTACGGATGCGAACGGGAGTGGGTGGCATCGTCTGGATATTGCCTCGCATAAGTTCTTAGCAAGTTCGTGGCTGATCGCGTGCCGGTTCTCAGCCGGACCGCAAATACGAAGGCCGCAGCGGGAGGTTTAAACCGCTGCGGCCCGCGCATTGCCAAAAAAGCCCGGGTCAAATCGAAAGTAAAATATGCAGTCAGCCCCGGTGACAAAATTCTGCTCTAACTTTGCCTCGTTTGCCAACACAATTTCTGGGGAACCGAAATCCATCTTGCGGGAAGTTCCGAGAACGGGAACAGTTTTGCTATTCTCGCGCGCGAAGGACTGTGGCGCGTGCAAAATCATAAATCTAAGCGGTGCAGAGAGGGCGAGGTACAGACGCTGATCAAAATGGTCAACGCGGGCTCAAGGTATATCGCTTCGGTGAAACGTCTGGCCGGAGACATGGGCCTTTGCTGGGGAGCGAGAGGGGCGCTGCACGGAGATAGCAGGCAGCTCCGGTCGGCGCCACTTCTGCCGAGGTTCACGCTCGCGGGTCTATGTCTCTTCTAGTGGGCCGCAACGAGCGCCGCCATACTGAATGCGACTACGCTTGCAGCAGCCAAGGACCAGAGCGCTATAGCGATCTCTTTGGGCATGGTCGTGGCCTCCTGACGAAAGCCGCCTCACCCTTACTGCCAGACGAGCCTAGAGCGCATACCGATCAGCATTGTGTAGGCAAGCCGACGCCAAGTCAGGTTCATCAGGAACGAGCATGTGGTATCCCCGTATTTTATGCGGTCAGCTTCCAGTCATCGTTGCACTATCGCGTCCACGCGGGCTGCCTAGCTCCACTCGTTCTCGGGCAATGCGCCAGGCGGCGGCCTAAGCTCCTCCAAGCCCGCTTCGATGATAGCAAATTCGTCCTGAACGGCTTGAATGGCGTTCGCGGGATCGATACCCGAGACGGCCTGCAGCTCGCCCCAGCATCCTGCGCCGATGCGCGAGCAATTGTGCGAGAGCGCGTCGATCCTTGCCCCGCACATAACCTGCGACAATCAACTCCATGGCTTTTGACATTCCGCATCATCTCCGCAGCCAATCATTGGTGCAAGCAAACTCCCGCCAAGCCGAGCTGCGTTGTCGGCACCGATCTCCCGCCGGCCGGCCGCGCCGCAGCGGCGTCGGTACTGAGAAGGATTCACCACAAGCGTTCGCTTCCTGTTCGGCGGCCGTTCTCGTTGACGTTGAAAATACAACCTGGAATCGCGATTGCGGTTGTATGAGAGAACGCCCGGGAACGCCGCTTCAGCTTCGCGGTTGGAGAGTCGTGAATAAGGTAGGTAGAGTGCCCCGTCGTCGGCTCCCCCCACGGACGGCGGGCTTTTTGTGAGTTGCGTTAGTGGCAAAGGCGTACCCGAGCACCGGCCAAGAAGCCGCGAGCTTCCATGCCGGGCTTTATCGGCCCCCAGCTTGCGACCCTGAAGATGAAGGCTCCTTCGGGGGCTGAATGGATTCACGAAGTCAAATACGACGGCTACCGCATCCAGCCCCACATCCACGGCGACACCCGTAAAGCCTTTACCCGCAACGCCCACAACTGGGTCAACCGTTTCTCGGTCATTGCTGGTGCCTTCGACATTCCGGGTCAGGCCATCGTGGACGGGGAGGTGGTGGTCATCCATGAGGGGCGAACCAACTTCTCCGAACTTCAGGCGGACCTCGGCCGAGGCGACCAGGACCGGCTGGTTTACTTCGCCTTCGATCTTCTATGGTTGGACGGCAAGGACGTTCGCAGAATGGCTCAGCTTGCCCGCAAGGAGCTGCTGAAGCAGCTGATAGACGAGAACGGGCTGGAAGCTCCCATCTTCTACAGTGAGCACCATGAGGGTGACGGGCAGGCGCTGTTCGAGGCGGCCAGCAAGCTGAACTACGAGGGCATCGTCTCCAAGCGGGTTGATGCGCCGTACCGGTCGGAGCGGGTTGAGACCTGGCAGAAGATCAAGACGGTGCAGCGCGAGAAATTCCCCGTCGTTGGTTTGGTCAAGGATCCGTCCGGCGTCGCCGCGCTCTACCTCGGCAAGCAGGAAGGGAAAGAGCTGCGCTACATGGGGAAGGTCGGGACGGGCTGGAGCCGGACCAAATCGGCGGAGATCCGCAAGGCGCTTGATACGGTTGTCAGCCCGAAGCAAAAGCTCACTAGCGCATCAAGAAACCGAAGGCCACCTGGGTCGAGCCGAAGTTTTTTGCGGACGTTGAATACCGGGACATCACCTCTGAAGGCCTGCTTCGCGCTAGTTCGTTCAAAGGGTTATCCAAAAAATAGCTCACGTACATTCGGCGCCACTGCATGCGGGCTACTGATGCCTCCGCCTGGGCGATGAAGACGCGGTGGCGTTGATGCGTCAAGGATCCAAGCAGACGGGTTCTATTGAAGCCTCTCACCATTGCTCGCCAAAGGCAGGACGAGCCCACTACGGGGACGAGAGCAGGGCTCCTGCTCGAGCGCACCCATAACGCAGATTAAGCGATCAGCGCGGAGGCGCCAGCTTCATGCGCAGCGGTAGGAACGGGGCGCAGCAGGTCAAGTTCTCCAAGCATATGCAACCTCCCCAGACTAGGCCTCTGCTCTCCCGGAGGCCCTCCTTTTGGGAACACGCCGTTCTTACGGGCGTTTTCCTTGCCAGTGAGTGGAGTATCGGCATGCCGGATCGCGTAACCCGAGCGGTAGAAGAAGCCCAAGCCATCCTGGCTCGCTATGTCGAGCCTGGGCCGAGGGACAGCGAAAAGACGATCAATGACCTGCTGACCGTTCTTGACGATGAACGGCTTGTACAGGCGATGGAGGAGGGGATGAGCGACAATCTCACCAGTGGGGACCAGCGCGACCGTAGCAAGATCAACATGCATGAAGAGTTCCAGGCAAGTACTGGACCAAGCAACCTGGCGTCTCCACGACGAACTGAGGAAGGCCGTCGACAAGGTAGGCAATTCGGCCGCCGCGGTTCGCAAAGAATTGGCGGCGCAACCGAGGCGCGCGGTATGCTTGCGATCTTTGGAGCAAGGCCCGCGCGCTTTTTCATGCCATGACCGATCCCAACTGTCCCATCTGCTTTGGTTTAGGCTTTGTCTGCGAGAACCACCCGGACCGGGCATGGAGCGCAGAGCTCGGCTGCCAGTGTGGTGCCGGTGATCCGTGCGCCTGCAACAGGTCGCCGGACATAGACGCGGGAATCGAAGAGCCGGATGCCAGCCAGATCATCGAAGACGCAGGCGTGAAGAAGCGCCGTCATTGAGGGGCCGCTTGATCGGTCCACGATCCACATCCTGTGAAGCGAGCGATAACGAGAACGTCGCCAATGCGTCGTCAATTCAACGGCAAACTTGGTCGTGGGTCGCGCATAAACGCTCCTCGGTCGGATGCACCCACCTGTTAGGCGCGATCTGCCGCGCATCGGTCAACTTGATCATGCGTGCGGGCGGCGAAGAGCGGGGCGTTCGACCGGCCCGACATCTGAGTGAAGCTTCCAGCTCCAAAGCGGCGTATCCAGTGGGCGGCGGATCGTGTTCAACGGCAGGCTGGCCCGCGTCTTACAGCGGGCGCACTAAATGAGCTTCACCCTGCGAGCGGGACTGTTCATTTTTCCTAGAGCGAACGTCGGGTCCGCTGTCAACGTGGCGTCGGAGGCGGCAGCTCGGCACGCTCCCATCGCCGTCTCGCGTATCGGCGTTGTTGCGCCTGCGCAAAAGGATGATCGCAAGAGCGCGTCACTGTCGCTGTAAGCCGGTCGCTAGCTGAAATTGGCTCGAAGGCAGCTTCTGACGCGAACCGGACGTCCATTCAACACCACCGCAACAACTTGTAAGGGCCGTGAACCTAGTCAGCAACCTTGACCCACCAAAACCTCAAAACTCTGCTAGGTTCGAGCATCCGGGCGTTTGGCCCCTGCGGGGAGGCAATGGTGACAGACTCTGAAGTCTCCAGCGACCGACCGAATAAACCAGCATCCGATAGTGACCCACTGAACAAAGCGCCATCTGACGACGAGCCTCCGGACCAACCGGCATCGAGGCGTAAATTTAAGGGTCGCTTCCGGGTGCGAATGCAAATGATCGGCGGGGCGCTCGCTTCGATTGCGGCTGTCGGTGCGATCGCGGGTGGCTTCGTCGGCTATTGGACTGTGTGGAAGACGCTCCGCACCGACGTGTTTCCGGACAAGCAACAGACGCAGAGGGAAGCTACTGCCCGGCCTGACATTGCTCCCCGCTTGTCACTTGTCATTCTGCCGTTCGCAAACGTCAGTAATGATCTGGAGCAGGACTATTTCGCCGATGGCATCACGACCGACCTGACGACCGACCTCGCGCAAATGCCCGGCGCGTTCGTTATCGGACGCGGAACGGCGTTTACATACAAGAACAAGCAGATCGACTTCAGGACGCTCGGCAAGGACCTTGGCATCCGCTGGGCGGTCCAGGGCGCGGTGCGGCGCAACGGGGATCAGGTTCGGGTCAACGTATCACTTACGGATATCGCGAGCGGTCGGGACGTCTGGTCCGATCGTTTCGACGGCGACCGTACGAACCTCGCCGCCTTGCAGGACCAGATCACAGCGCGGCTCGCGCGCTCGCTTAACATCGAACTGATCCAAGCCGAAAGCCGTCGCAGCGAAGTGGACCGATCGAGAAATCCAGACGCCACGGACTTCACGATGCGCGGCTGGGCAAAGCTCTATGGGCCGCAGTCGAAGATCCAAAATGGTCAGGCAATGGACCTATTCGATAACGCGCTACGCCTCGATCCGGACAACGTTGAAGCCATGATTGGCAAAGCGCGGTGTCTGGCGGCTGGTGTGAACAACCGATGGTCTTCGTCCGTTGTTGAAGACAAAAAGCAAGCGATCTACCTCATCGACAGAGTTCTGTCCAAAAGCCCGGCAAGCGCGAGTGCTCATACGACCAAGGGAACCATTCTTCTATTTGGACGTCCTGAGGAGGCATTGGCTGAATACGATGCGGCGCTCGAAATTGATCCTAATAATCCAGCTGCCTACGCTGCTAAAGCAATTGCACTCGTCGCCTCCGGGCGCGCGCGCGAAGCGTTCTCGCCGGTCCAATTGGCTCTCCGTCTCAGCCCGAGAGATCCTTTTGCTTTCCAATGGCACTTCTGGCTCTGCCATGCACACTTGCACTTGCACCAATATGGAGAGGCCATCGAGGAATGCGGGCGCTCGGTCAATCTGAACAACTCGCACATGTACGCTTATGTAGATCTGACTTCGGCTTATGGAGTCACGGGGCAATTGGAACAGGCACAGCGGAGCTTGACTGAATTGAACAAACTGCGACCAAACTTCACGGTCCAGTGGTACCGTGATCTTGTTTACTCAATGTCAACGAACCCGCAGTTTCGTCGAGAGATCGACGACATTCTCGATGGGCTGAGGAAGGGAGGGGTTCGGGAGCAATAAGAAGCAGGGCTATTCGCTTGCCCGTGACGGACATCGCTCTGTTGAGCTATAAGCGCAGGAGCGAACGCCCTTTTGGCATCATCTGATGGGCCAGCAAGGTCAGTGGCAGGTCGCTGGTAGTGCGCCCGAAGTGTACGAACGGGAGTTGGTCCCGGCTGTGTTTGCGCCATGGGCCACCATCCTGATAGACCCCGCTCGACCGAAGTTGGGCGAACGCGTAGTCGATATTGCTTGCGGCACTGGAATAGTGGCGCGCCTCGCGGCGGTGAAGGTGGGCCCAACCGGGGTCGTGACGGGCATCGATCTCAATCCTGGCATGTTGAACGTGGCACGATCGCTTGGAATGGCCGATGACGCTGCCTCGGTTCAGTGGCAGGAGGCCAATGCAGACAAACTGCCGTCCCCTGACAGCGCGTTTGATATTGTGTACTGCCAACTGGGCCTCCAGTTCTTCGCCGACAGACCAGCTGCTTTGCGCGAAATGCGCAGAGTTCTATGTTCAAGGGGAAGGCTCGTCCTCATGGTGTGGTGCGGCATTGATCGAAGTCCCGGGTTTGAATCATTAGCCAAAATACTGGAGCGCCACATCGGTCCAGCGGCGGCCACGATCATGCGAGCTCCATTTGGACTGGCCGATGCCGATGAGCTGAGCCGACTTGTCGCTGCTGCGAACTTTCAGGACATCACGGTTCAACGGAGGGTCGGTGCCATCGAGTTTCCATCCGTCGAACGATTTGTATCCAGCTATGTTGCGGGTTCGCCACTGGCCAGTCATGTGTCGCAAGCAAGCGATGCGGCTCGGCAACGGCTGATATCCGATACAAATGCAGCTTTAGAGCCATATGTTGATAGTCGTGGGTTGTCGTTCCCAATAGCCGCTCACTTGCTTACTGCAACCGTCTAAGTCTGGCCTTGGCCTACCCGGACATACGGAATGACGCAACAGCTTCAGCGTGTGCTCCTCTCGGCTAGTCTAGCCTGGATGACGCTCGTTGGATGGACGACGCAGTCCGCCGATCGGCCCGCGCAGCGCGTACCGTGTCCGCAAGGGGACTCCAAGCAAACCACCCCGAGAAAGCGCGAACGTCGGCGGGCGTCCCCTCCAGCCGGACCTGCTGCCTATGCAAGGCTTCGGAGAAGCTTACTCGCCCCAGCCAAACTTTATAAAACGCCACGATGTCCGTCGAGACAATCACATCGATATCGAAGCCGGGGTTCTTGAGACAGACCGAAACGTCTGCGCGTTTGATCAGGAGCCAATAGCGCTGCCTCGGCCCGCCACCGAAATCGAACTGGATCACCACGCGGCGTTTCCCTATGGCTTCGATGCGCACGCGGCGCCGCATCCACCACAGCAGGACGACGGGATCGAGTTCGTTCGGCCGAGGATCACCGAAAGCCCAGCGCGCTCCCCATCCGCCAAATTGGTCGATAATCGATTGCAGGTCGCGCCCGGCGGATGTCAGTCGGTATTCAGTGTGCTTGCCCCGCGAGCCTCCGCGCCGTTCCAGCACGCCGGCTTGCTGCAACCGCCGCAGCCGTCCCGCAAGCAGCGTGCGGGACATGTGAGGAAGACCCCGCTCAAGTTCGTTGAAGTGATTAACGTCGGCAAGCAGCTCGCGCACGATGAGCACAGTCCAACGGTCGGCAAGGATTTCCGCCGCTCGCGCCACGGGACAATATTGGCCGTAACGGTACATGATTGAGCGTATCACGCCGCGCGGGGGTGCGGAAGTAGTCCGGTCTTCGCACTAGCTTAGAGCTCGGCGAGCGCTTTACGCTGCAGCTTCGATTGCCATTAACGTCGACTGGCGGAAAAGGAGATTTATCATGCCAAACGCCATCAGACGCGATTTTCTCCTGGCTCTCGCAACGGTACCGTTCGTGGCATTGCTTGGACAGGCGGGCGAGGCGCGCGCGCAAGTAGGCGTAAGCCCAGTCAAAGTCGATACCAACGGTTTGGTCGCCAAAATCAAGTTCGAGGCGCCACTTGAAGGATTCCTCAAGGAGATCAATGGAAAGTACAAGCTCAGAGTCACCGAGTTGACGCTTGCGCCCGGCGGACATGTGGGTGAGCACAATCACGAGTGCCCCGGCATCCGCCAAGTCACCTCCGGCTACATGACTTACGTCTTGCCAGACAAGGCTGTAGTTTACGGCCCGGGCGATTTCTTCTTTGAATCTGGCGATATGAACCACACTGTCTTTAACAAGACGGATGCACCCATGGTGCACGTGCTCTTCGAAATACTGCCGGTTAACCTGAACGGGCCTTCGCTGATTCCGGTCAGGCATCATTAGAAGGCTGTTCGTCTGTGACGTGGGCTCGCAAGCGAGCTTGGCCCTGCGAGCTGGGACCGGCTGGAGCGAACAAAGTGGCTTCGGAAGCGGCAGCTCGGCCCACCGCCGTTTCGCGTATCGGCGTTGTTTGCGCCTGCGCACGCCTACGCAATAAGCCGAAGAGCGCCTCAGACACCGTGATGTCCGGTGTCGCTGGTAAACTGGTCGCGTAGCTGAAGTTGCCTCGAGGCAGCTTCTGAGCCGAAGCGGAAATGCTCATTCGCGGCGGC
>NZ_JADPJC010000003.1:0-46777 GCF_023073215.1 Bradyrhizobium sp. 35 | reverse complement strand
TTTTGCTGTCCAATCCCATCCGAAACCTCCGTCCAAGCCGGAGGCTTCTTTCGCACGTTCATTCGAATTCTGAAGCAAGGGTATCGGCTTCGCGCTTACACCGATCCTGCAATTGCTCGCCGATCAATTGCGGTCATTAGATGAGAAGATCACCCAATTGGACCAAGAACTTGCCCATCGTGTTAAAGAGGATGAGCCAGCCAAGCGGTTGATGACCGTTCCCGGAATAGGACCTATTACCGCGACGGCGCTTGTTGCGTTAGCTCCGACTGCCCAGGCCTTTAAGAAAGGCCGTGGTTTTGCTGGGTGGCTTGGTCTAACGCCGCTGCAGCGCTCGACCGGAGGAAAGCTGAGGCTTGGTGAGACCTCTCGCATGGGTGAGCGAACATTACGCAGGCTGCTGATCATCGGCGCAAGTGCTGCCGTGCGATGGGCAAAGCGCAAGGGCTCTTCTAACCCTTGGCTCATGAATATGTTAAGTCGTAAGCCGCCCATGCTGGTGATTGTCGCCCTAGCTAACAAGATGGCGCAGATAGTCTGGGCATTGATGGCGAGAGGCGGAATATATCGAGCTCCGGCCGTCGTGGGCTACTGCCTACGATGTGAGAAGGTCGAACGGAGAGTATGGCGCAACGGTCAGAGACGGGATCGGGAAAACCAGATTATGGACACGCGCCTCGAGCGCGCATCACTGAATTGGACCCGCTCCGCGAACTCCCATACAGGCCGGCGGCATATAACGGCAGCATCAGAGGCCGGACACATGTCACCACCCGACCGCGCGCTCTAGACTCATTCGAAAGATTCCTCTTGCATCAACGGGGGCGTCCACACATGTCCATAAGGACAGTTCTCAACAACACGCCTCATTCGACAAGGCGGCCTTCACCGGCTTTCAATTACCCACAAGTGCTTGATTCATTTGCGGGACGCTCACCCATTTACGCAGCAGGTTCTCATGGACGCCCAGGTCGCGGCCAGCTTGCGCCACCGACACCCTTCTTCGTTCCCTGACGAGCTTGACCGCTTCGATCTTGAACTCTCGACTGAACTTTCGCCGCTGCATGACCCACCTTCGGTTGCATGAAACACCCAGTCTGGCTGTCTCAAACCGGCAGCAGCTCAATGGTCGTTTCATGTGGACGATCACCCGTCAAGCACACCTCGAGCCAGATCGCTGCCAGGGGCAGGAGGCTGGGCGTGATGGGAATGATCCACGAGGTAGCTCGCAATTTAAGAACCGCCCGAAATGACCGGCCGCGACCTGATCCCGCTATTTGTCACGACCTTCACCATCGTGCGCCTCTGTTTCTTAGTAGTTGCGGAAAATCCTTGCCGAGGATTTCTTAGCGTTATGCCTTATTGCCCTCGGCATACTGCTAGGCTTGTTGGAAACTTATAGGGAGACTGATCATGGCTGTACTAAACGTGGCACTATTGTTTGGAGGCGAATCTCTTGGGCACGACATGTCTATGAGCATCGCTCGATCTGTCTATGAAGCTTTGGACACGAAACGCCACAGCCCGATACTGGTAGGTGTCGCGCCGGATGGCCGGTGGTGGCTACAGGAGGATACGAAGGAATTTCCCTCATACGTGAATTCATCAGGGGCTCAACTGACACTTCTGCCGGCTGGGGGTGGCAAGGCGATTGTACATGGACAGGAGTATATCAGAACATGTGACATTGATGTTGCATTCCCAATCTCGCCCTGCGGCGGCGCGGGCCTGCTAGAAGCAGCGCAGGTCCCTTTTGTAGGATCCCGGGGGCCTGCGCCGGCAATATGCAGCGACAAGCAAATCACCAAACGAATATTGCGGGACGCAGGACTTCCAATCGTGAAGTATCTGGCTCTGACAGCTCGGGAGGAAGTGAAATTCCAGTTTGCCCAAGAAGCTCTCTGCAGCTGCTCGCTATTTGTGAAGCCGGCAAGAATTTATAATTCGATCGGCGTCAGCAAGGTAACTTGCGAATCAGAGTTTCTGACTGCTGTCGATCTCGCATTTAGCTATGACAGCAAAGTCTTGGTTGAGGAGTGCGTACAGGCGCGCGAGCTTGAGTGTGCGGTGTTGCAGGATGTAGAGCGACCGAGGGAATTATCTTGCTCATGGCCAAGCGAGATCATCTCTGATGGGCAAGGTTTCTATACCGCTCAGGCCAAACTTGATGAGAAGGGAGTAGTGTTCAAGACCAGGGCAGAACTGGACGAAGCGACGGCTCATCGAGTGCGATCGTTATCTTGCGAGGCGTTTAAAGTGATCGGTTGTGAGGGACTGGCGCGCGTGGATATCTTTATGCGGCCCAATGGAGAACTCCTGGTCAACGAAGTGGGAAACGCTCCTGCCCTTGGTCCCGGCAGCGCGTTTTCAAGGATGATGGAGGGATCGGGTATGGGGTACAAGGTCTTGGTGCAGAGACTGCTTGAAGACGCCATTAGGCGCTCTGAGCGACCGAGAGCAATCCTATGAGCTAAGCCAAGATGGTGCGATGGTCAGACAATGAACGATCTGTCTACATCGCCACGAATCCGCAGTGAGCTTGGCTTCCGCCGATCAGATCGCTTTGGAGGTCACTGTGTTTCATCAGGCGACCTAGACCACAGCGGACGGTACGTTCCACACTTGTTCAGAAGCGCCTTTGAATGATTCGCGCACTCTCGTTGGCCTGAGCGACTGCGACAACCTCGAAGCCGCCACCTGGCGAATAGCGCGTTCAACCAAGGCCGCGTCCGAGCGTCTTGTCGAGCAACCCTCAAGACAGCTGTTGCCAGACAACTGAGAGCACGGAGTTCTGGATTCCGTACTCTCGGTGGGTGGAAGCCGCAACGCGGAACGCGATAACGATCAGCATCGAGATTAGGCATGCGGTGGTTCACGCAGCGACGGGGGCAATCCGGCCTGGCTGCGTGACGTCCGGTTGGCGGTGAGGGCTACCACGACATGATCGTGGCTTCGGCGCAGCGTGAACATCATGTTCACGCGCGGCCGGTCGGCTTTCAGTAGAGGTGCCGATGATGTCGCCGCGCGCGCAACTCCACCATGATCCTTTTCACGGGAACGAGTTTCGTCTTCCGTTCGAAGAGAGCGGACCGTTTGAAGAGCTTGGCCTGGGACGGATCCAGCTTGTGCTGCTGTGCAAGCGGATGGAGCATTCCGCGTTCCGTTGGCCGCCGATCTGCGACGGCGTGATCCGTCTGTCCGCATCACAGCTCGCAGCGCTAATGGACGGCCTGGAGTCGTCGCGCCTACGCACCCGCGATATTGCAAAGCCAACCGCAACATTGCGAACCCCTGCGACCGATTGGGTCAGGTTGGCCACGATATTCCCCAACGGCCCGCGAATCGGCTGGAGTACCGGGCGTGAGCGAGACTACAGATCAGCTTATCGATCGATAATGAGACGCTGTAGGCAGTGATTGCGGCGGGCGCGAAACGCGACGGGGCGATCGCCGAGCGCGATCAGACCCTGTCGCAAATGGATCGCCTGCAGCATCTGTTGCGCCAGCTGCAGCGCGCGCAGTTCGGGCTCCACTCGGAGAAGCTCCATCCTGAGCAGTTGCAGCTGGTGATCGAGGACTTCGAGCAGGCCATTGGCAGCGAAGAAGCCGCTCACGACGGGAAGAACACGGCAAGCCACCCAGCGTGCTACGCGGCGCCGCGCCAGCCACTGGTGCGCTTCCGACCGCCTCTGCATTTGATCGGTGAGGAGACCTCACGGCGCCTCGAAGTCGTGTCGGCAAAGTTCCGTGATCGTCACTGATCCCAAATACGCGTCCCGGGCCTGCGCGGTTGGCGTGGTTCAGTCGCCGTCACCAGAGCGGCTGATCAAGTGCGGCCTTTCACCCGAGGCGATCGTCGCGCATGTGCTGGTCGCCAAATATGCATGGCACCTGCCGGCCTGCCGGCAGGCTCAGATGCTGCTGGCTTAGCATTACAGTTGCCGTTTTGCTTTGAGATGCGCGCGCTGAGCGGCAGCCTGGTGAGCTCTGCGCCAGAATGACCATGCTGCGATGACATGCGCGGGTTGGATCCGCTTTCGAGCAAGTTGATGGCGATGCGGCGGATTTCCTGGATTGACCAACGGATCAGCGGCGGCGTGGGTGTGCTTTGGCTTTTGCCGGGGGGCGGCGTTTGGTTTTTTTGGGCGGTGGCGGATTGGCGCGATGGCGGATTGCCGCCATCATGGTGAAGGCGAGCACCACCAGGGACACGTGGCGATGCCAGCCATGCCGAGGACCTGCTCTCGTTGTGATCGAGCCCGAACTCGTTTTTCGCGGTTTCAAAGCTGTCCTCGATCGCCCATCGATGGCCTTCGACCGCAACCAGCGTTTCAATTGATGTTCCCGCTGGGCACCAGGTGGTGAAGAGGGCGAGATCGCCATCGGCGATATGGCGACGGATCAGCAGACCGCGCGTCCATAAACCATCATTTGCGCTGTTGAACTGCTCGACCTCGAGATCGGCCAGTTCGAGATAACACCAGTCATGCAGCCTCGGTCCTTTGGTTCCGGCTCCCGCCGACAAGCGCTTCCAGTCGGACGGGCGCCGCGCCCGGGCGATGTCTTCGGCCTTCCCGGCGACCGGCTGTCGCTTGCCCCAAGATCGGAAGACATGAGAGCTGCGGACCCCGAGTACATAGCCTTTGCCTGCCCGCCGTAGCTGCTGTTCCATATCGCCAACACCGTAGACCGTGTCACCGGCAACCCACTTGAATGGTACAGACGCGGCTATCGCACGTGCGATCATTCTCGTCGCAAGCTTTGGTTTGGTCGCAAAGCCGACATCGGCAGGCACGTATGCGGCTTCCAGACGGTCTGGATCGTCGGTCCATTCCTTCGGAAGATACAACGCGCGATCGATGAACGCATGACCACGACGCGAAACGTAGGTAGCGAAGACGCCGATCTGGCAGTTCGTGATCTTCCCTGCCGAACCAGTCTATTGCCGCGCCACTCCGCACGAGGCCTTACCCTGCTTGAGAAAGCCGGTCTCGTCGATCACCAGCACCGCATCGTCATCCGCCAAGTGCTCGATGACATAGTCCCGGACGATGTCGCGCAGGGCATCAGCGTCCCAATCCCCGCGACCCAGGATCGCCCGCTGCCGCCATGGGCCGGGATCGCCAGCCGCCTCCGCGCGCATCCAACCGGTCTTGCGCTGCTCATCTCTGAGCAGACCTTCCAGGAACAGGCCTGCATTCGTCGCCACACGCTCTTGCGTGAACAACGGACGTATCCGCTGCTTGACCTCTCGAAGCGACGCCGCCCACAACGCAAGCGTCTCCTCAACCGACGCGGCCCGCGTCCACGACATTCGAATCATGGTTGCCCATGGATTCAGAAGCCCCCAAACAAAGCAACTGTAATGGTAGGAGAGCAAATCGACGACCCACATGTTCGTCCGAAGAGAATGGAAGCGTGATCTCACTTCAATCCCTGTGTTGCTAAATGACCTGACCCGTCAAATTAGGCCGGTTTGAACTGGAATTGTCCACTTATGATCCCCTGATGGGACGAGGAGAGTTCCATGAAGACATCGAAGTTTTCAGAGGCGCAGATTGCATTCGTGCTGAAGCAGGCTGAAGACGGCTCGGCGGTGGCCGAGGTCTGCCGCAAGGCCGGGATCAGCGAGGCAACCTTCTACAACTGGCGGAAGAAGTATGCAGGCTTGACGCCCTCGGAGATGAAGCGGCTGCGTCAGCTTGAGGAAGAGAACGCGAAGCTGAAGCGGATTGTCGCCGACCTGTCGTTGGACAAGGCCATGCTTCAGGATGTGCTCTCAAAAAAGCTCTGAGGCCTGGCCGCAAGCGCGAGCTTGTCGACAAGGTGTGAAGTGACTGGAAGGTGTCAGTCAGGCGGGCCTGCTCCTCGCTTCGGGTTGATCGCGCTCTTTACGTCTAAAAGTCGAAGCGCGGCGACCAGGCCGCTCTCAAACACCGGATCAAGGACATCTGCGCGACGCGGGTGAGATACGGCTATCGGCGCATTCATGTGCTGCTGCAACGGGAGGGCTGGGCCGTTAACGTCAAACGGGTCTATCGCCTGTACCGGGAATTGAGCCTGCAATTACGCAACAAAACGCCCAAGCGCCGCGTCAAGGCCAAGCTGCGAGAAGATCGAACCGATGCCAAACAGATCAACGAGACCTGGGCCATGGACTTCGTTCACGACCAGCTGGCCACCGGCCGCAAACTCCGCGTGCTGACGATTGTCGACATCTTCAGCCGCTTCTCGCCGGCGGTCGATCCGCGGTTCAGCTATCGAGGCGAGGACGTTGTGCTGACTCTGGAGCGCATCTGCAAAACCGTCGGTTACCCGAAGAGCATTCGTGTGGATCAGGGATCGGAGTTCATCTCCCGCGATCTCGACATCTGGGCTTATCAAAGAGGCGTTGTGCTCGACTTCTCACGTCCCGGCAAGCCGACGGACAATAGCTTCATCGAATCCTTCAACGGCAAGTTCAGAACCGAATGCCTGAACACGCACTGGTTCCTGAGCCTTGACGAGGCCCGGCAGAAAATGGAGGATTGGCGTAGAGACTACAACGAAATCCGGCCCCATAGCGCGATCGGCAACAAGGCGCCGATATCGCTGTTGAATGGCTCATCGGCGCCCCCGCCGGCATGAGCTAAACCCCGGAAAATTCCAGCATCAGCTGGCCTAGTTTTGGGGAGCACTTCAAAGCCCCGAAAAGTCCAGCATCAGCTGGCCTAGTTTGGGGGAGCGCTTCAAACCCGACGAGACTCTTTTTACGGCTGGATGAAAGTTTCGGGCGCAAGTCAGTAATTAGCGAGCGGCGCACGTCTGATTGAGCCGACGAACTCCCTGCGTCAAGCCAGTCGACGGGTACCGCTACTACTCGGGAAGATCTCTGATGTTTCTACACACAACGCTTTCTCAACGACGCCTATGTACCTCACCAGAGTAGGTAGGCTTCGAGACTTTAGGTGATGCTGTAGTACTAGTTGGAAGCTGGCCGCGCCGGCTCTAAGATAGCTCATCAGGATAGAAGGGAGGTGCAGCCATGACAACTGCAGTTGATCCGCTGTATCGCAGAGGACAGGCTATGAGATTCATCGAAGAGACGCGCGTCGTTAGCGATGGGGAACTGCAAGACAACAACATCACGCGTTATCATGTCACAAGATTCTATCGCGAACAGACTACCAACAGTGGCTACTATGATCAGCTCAAGTACATTGTGGAGCCCTCAATTGAGGAGTTCGAGAGCCGTGGTAGTTTGGATACGAGCGGCGAACACCAAAATACGGTTGTGCCCGGACTCCAGCACAAGTACGCCAGGACTGGTTTGTTGCTCGTGACTGACCGTTGCGCTTCATATTGCCGCTATTGCTTCCGCAAACGAATTGTAGGCAAAGATTCCGGTGAAATCGCATCCGATTTTGCTCAGGTTGCGCTGTATATTGGCTGCCATCCCGAGATGACGAACGTACTGTTATCAGGAGGTGACCCGTTTATGCTTAGCACCGCGAAGCTCAATAAAATTCTGGATCATCTGCTGCCGATTGCACATCTGGAGTCAATTCGGTTCGGCACAAAAATGATCGCCTTTGAACCCAAGCGGTTCGAGGATTCCGCGCTGACAGCTTTGTTCCGACGAATCCATGAGGCGGGTAAAGCCGCAATAGTCATTACACATTTTGATCACATAGGCGAGATTTCAGTGGATGCGGAGCGAACAATTCGCTCGCTGCGCGCAGAAGGCGTGCAATTTCTCAACCAGTCCGTCCTTCTCGCGAAAGTCAACGATGATCCCGAAATCTTGGCGGCGACTTTCGCTAAATGTCACGAGATCGGAGTGCGCCCTTATTATTTATTCCAGGGCAGGCCAGTGAAGGGCGCATCACATTTTCAGGTTCCATTGCGCCGCGGAATCGAGATTACACATGGCATCAGCCAGCGTCTTAGTGGCATCGAAAAAACATTCAAATACATCATGTCTCACCATACAGGGAAGATCGAGATCCTCGATGTGGGAGACGATGGCCGCATGTATATGCGGTATCATCAAAATAAGGTTCTTGAAAGAATCGGAAAGATCTTTTCTCGGCCGCATGTCGAGACAGCCTGCTGGCTCGATGATTTACCGAAAGGATGAAATCCATGCAAAGACCGGGGCAACGCCGATTGCGAAACACAAAGCCGTGCTGCCGCCGCGCGCATCGCGCAGTGCAATGCGGGTGACGGTCTTCGCCTCGTGACGCGACGGGGCATGAAATGTTTTTCATGCCTGCGGAATGTTGGGCCCGCTCACATGGCCAACGCGCTGCATGTACGAACCCGATGTCTGGCCTCTGGCTTTCAAACCCCTGTTGCTAGCTCGCAGCGATCGAATCCCTGCGATCGTAAAGGCCTCGCCGAGAGCGGCGCGATCTTCAGTCCCCACCTTGCGGGCGAGCAGAACCAGCTCGTGCTTCATGTTAATGAACTGATCCAGCCGCGCCGGAAGCTTCACCACCGACAGATGCCGTCGCCTCGTCGGAATGGCCGGCACCGCGCGATCCTGCGCAGGAACAAGACATCGTTGCGGCGGGTAGACGGCCGGCAATCGCGGTAGGCGGCGGTCGCATCCTCGACGTCTTGCGGTAGCGGCAGCCGGACCTCGTAGCGCGACTTGCGCAGCGATCCCGTTTGCCACTCGATCTCGGTGAGACGCAGTTGCGCCGCGTCACCGGCCCGCAGGTCGAGGCGCACCAACAAAAGTACGATCGCACGATCAGGTCGGCGCGCACCGGCATCGCCGTCACCGGCAGCGATCAGCCGGTTGACCTCCTCGGTCGACAGATACCGGGGCATGTCGGCAAGCTGCCAATGAGCGTATGTCGGAACCGCCGTCGAGACCCGCCTGACAACGGCCTGCGACTGCGAGATACCGCAGGAAAGTCCGCAGCCTCGTCGTAATCTTCTTGATCGTGTCATTCCCGCTATTGCTCGCCCGCTCCAGGAAGTAGCTGCGGACATCGTTCCGCTCCAGCCAGCCGGGTCAGATCGAAACTCCATCATCCGGCCCGCGGCGTCTCGGGCGTAGAGCCGACCCAACGGGCCGCACGGAAGTAACGGCTGAACTTCGAAAGCGCGCTGCTGTAGGATCGCTGCGTCGCCGGCGACAGATTGCGGACGGTCATGTCCTCGATCATGCCGGCGTAGAAGGCTCAAACCGGCCATCTCAACTCTCCTATCTGTGGGGGGCTGCAACACCCACATCCTCTCGGGCAGGAGGCGCTCTACGCCACCTCAACGTTCACACCGAGGTAGCGGCTTCATTCAATCCGCAAAGCAAACTTGCTGGGTTCGGCGCCCTCAACCGCCCGTTCCCTGTAAGCTCAAACCGCCTCGAAACCAAAGAGCAGAATCCTGCTCAATCGCTTAGAGCCTTGTTCACGGGCGACTGTGTACTTTCCCGACCAGGCGCTCTCCCGGCGCGCTGCACTGAGGGAGCGCGTCAGCCGTGAGCGTTGCGAAACTGGCGCGTTTCTTTTCAAGCAGAGTTCAGACCTGGCATGAGAGACGACCGGCACATTGACATCCGGTTTGTCAGCCCTGCCGTGTTGGATTGATTATGGTGATGTCTGAAATGCGACGACGCGCATCTCATTCCCAGACCAGACAGTTTCATGCGCGTGCTTTCCTCTTAGAGGGGGTCGCGTGCGGGAGGTCCGCAATGGCATACCGATTGCTTAGACAAGGATTGCGGCTGTCGAGGCGTCCGCATTGGCGCAGCGAACGTCGATTGATGAGACCCGTTCCATCACTCCGACCGACTGCGCTGGTGCCGTCTAGGTTGGGCAACTCGAAGCAAGGTGTCATCATCGACTACAATTCAGGCCTTCAGTAAGGGAGAAGGAAGGTGGGCATGATCTCTGAGGTATTCATTACTTGTGCGGTAACAGGGGCTGGGAATGCGGTCGAGCGTAGCCCGCACGTGCCGGTGACCCCGCAGCAGATCGCGCAGTCTGCGATCGAGGCTGCTCGGGCCGGGGCAGCGGTGGTGCACATCCACGTGCGTGATCCCACAACACGGCGTGGCTCGCGTGACCCCGCGTTGTATCGGGCAGTGGTAGAACGCATTCGAGAGTCAGACGTGAATCCGGTCATCAATCTGACTGCGGGGATGGGAAATGGCCTTGTACTGGGTGAGCCGGACTCTCCTTTGCCGCCGAACCCGACGGGCACGGACATGGCAGGCGTTCGTGAGCGGCTAGTGCATGTGGAAGAGCTCCGCCCCGAGATCTGTACACTGGATTGCGGATCGATGAACTGGGGCGCCGGCAGTCAATACGTTATGGTAAATACTGCCGGGACGCTGCGCGCGATGGCTGCACGCGTGAAGGAGCTCGGCGTCCGTCCTGAGCTCGAGGTGTTCGATGCGGGCCAGTTGGTATTAGTGCGCGATTTGATCAAGGAAGGCCTGATCAACGATCCCGCACTGATACAGCTGTGTATGGGAATTCGATACGGCGCTCCAGATGACCCAACCACACTGCTGGCGTTGATCCACCAGCTCCCACCGCAGGCGATCTACTCGGTCTTCTCGATCGGACGAATGCAGCTCCCCTATGCGGCACTGGCCCCGTTGGTCGGCGCGAACGTGCGGGTAGGCTTGGAGGACAACATTTACCTGTCTCGCGGGCGGTTGGCCACCAACGCCGAGCTCACGCAACAGGCCGTAGAGATTCTCGAGAGGATGGGGGTGCGGGTGATGAGCCCGGATCAAGTGCGCCAGAAGCTCACGGTTTCCAACTCTAAGAAGACCAAGTTATCTCTGTGACGTGCGAAGCGGGTTTACGTCGCGATTGGAAGCGGGGCAGTGGACCTGTATCTGTGCGCGCAATAGAGTTGTGCGGATCGCGCATTCTTACGCGCCACTTTGGTCTGTCGCTTATAATATGATGCTCGAGAAGAAGAGAGAACGATGCTGAAGAATGGATTCTGCGCGATACTGACGGGTTCTGCATCGGGGCTTGGGGCCGCGACCGCGCGCCTCTTGGCCAAGGGCGGAGCGCGTATCGTGATTAATTATTCCAATAGCCAGAAGGAGGCTGAGGCTACTGCCACAGCCTGCCGCATGGCGGGCGCTGCCGAGGTGGTGGTGGTGCAAGGCGACGTCTCTCGCGACGAAGATTGCAAGAGGATTGTCGCGGCTGCCGCGCCGTGGAGACAGCTCGACTTGCTTGTCAACAATGCCGGCACAACAAAACATGTGCCGCATCACGATCTTGACGGCCTCTCGGCGGACGATTTTCAGCGCATATATGCAGTCAACACGATTGGGCCGTACCAGATGATCCGAGCCGCGCGGCCGCTGCTCGATGCTGGCGCGAGGGTGAGCGGACGGTCGGTCGCCGTGGTGAATGTCTCCTCTATCGCAGGCATCAACGGCGACGGGTCATCGGTCGCATACTCAGCGAGCAAGGGCGCGCTGAATGCTATGACATCGCCGTTGGCGCGTGCGCTAGCGCCTTCCATTCGCGTCAACACTGTTTGCCCCGGCTACATTGATACGCAGTGGTTCACGAAGGGTCGTGGCGAGGCCGGCGCCCGGCAGGTGCGCGATGCCGTGGTGGCGCGAGTACCGCTGAAGGTCGCCTCGACGGCCGAGGATATCGCTCACCTCGTCTGCTTCCTAGGAAGTCCGGCCTCGGCCAACATGACCGGTGAATGCGTGCGCACGGATGCCGGACTGCATCTAATCTTGTGAGAACAAGAAATCGTAACGACGCCCAAGAGAAACAAACCGGCTAGAAGGGCGGGTCGCCAGGTGAGCAGGTCACATCATGCTCGTTGTTTCGAACTGCCAGAGACGGCCGCCCCGCGGACTTGCGTGGCGGGGCCGCGGATTCCGCTTCGATCTACCATAGCTTAGCCTTGATCGTGACAGTCTGCGCGTTAGGCGCGAGCTCTCGTTGACGTGAAGTTCGTAGAACGGCTCCTGACACGGGCAAAGCAGGCCGCAAGTCGCACACACTCATTCGTGCCCGCGGACCTCGTGAGAAGATTGTGGGCAGCATAGCCGTTGACCTGCAGGAGGCCGGCAAAGCCTATCAGATGGTGCTCTACGCATTCACCGCCGCGGCTTTCCTCAAAGCGATAAGCGATCACCGGTGGCTGATGCCGCCGAACGGCCGATCGTCACGCGCATAGGCCACAGCCAGGCATTTGCGGCTTGCCGGATTTCGCAAGCGAGCGTCGGCAAGTTCGTCTCGTCGGCGAAGACCCGTTCGCCCGGCTTGATCGTCTCCAGCACGGAATAACGGCTGCGATTCGAAGCCAACTTGCCCGTCCATTGCGCACGAAGATCGGTCGAGACAGCGGAATTTCTTCGGGATAGTTGGTCACCGCGATCTGGGCGAAAAGCGCCCTGACGCGAAGGTCGTTCTCAATCAGGTGAGCGGGTGCCGGGGTCTGAAGTACGTCATCATGGTTGGGGTAGACGTATTTCGGGCGGCGTCACGATCAGGCGCAACTTCGCCGCGTCGTGTCCAAACATTTCGATGCGTCTCGCCCAGGGGGCAGGTTGTGCTCGGCAACGATCTCGACCCGCATCCAGATGCGCGCCGGTTTCCTTGCGCGGCCGCGGCGCGCGTGCGGCGTGTCCTCGCCGCCTGCCTTGGCCAGTGCGGTTTGATGGCCGCGACTCCGGTGGTGATCTCGTCTATGCGAAGGCAATCTGCGCTCATCGCTCGGCCCCTCGCTCTGCACTACGAGCGCGTCCCCATAAAGCGTGCGCTCCAAAGTCTTTAAGATCGCCATCAGCTCCACAATCCGCGCGTCGGCCGCCTTGTTGACCGCGGCGAGATCGGCGTGCGCCGCAGTCAGTGTTGCAATTTCGGAGAGCGACGCGACTGTTCTCTGCCTCGATTGCCCGCCGCTCTACCGACCAGAAGGGTCTTCCGAAGCTGCAACAACCAGCGTGATTGCCGCCCCTCAGTGCAGAGCCGCCGCCAAAGCCAAACAGGGCCCGATTCGGCGCAAGTTGTCACTCAAGGATTGCGAGCGCTTCACAACCGCTCGACGTACCTTCATCCAGTCCATCCCGTCCATTTGCGCTAGCAACGGTGCATGGTTCCAGCGTCCGTCAGATTGTTGTGCGCAGCCCTGGGAGCACCGTTACCTTCGGCAAGGATGCCTACAATGCGTCTCCCTCCAGTGAGGCTTTCAATTACCACAAACTCTCCTACGACCATTGCACCAGCGCGATGTCGGTGAGGCGTGACAGCCCGCGTCACATAACGGTATTGCCGGGCGGCGGATCGCTGGCGCGGGCGAGATAACCGCCGAGCCGGGCGATCTTGATAAGATAGTGCGAGAGCGTTTTCTGTCTTGCTTTTGGTTCGTCGTTGAGGCGATCGAGCACACCGATTTCAGTCGCAGTCAACGCGAGGGTTGACGGCGTTTTGGGGCGGAACGGTTGAGCATCGTCATCCAGAAATCCCGCCAACTCAGGATGCAAAAGAGCGAGATCAGGTTGGTCAGAGGCTGGGCGGTCTGAGCTTCGACTCCTCAGCTTTGCAGCCCGATTTGAGGATCTTCTGGAACACCTCGATCTTCCATCTCAAACCATACCATTCGAGCTTCTCAATGGCGTCGGTGCGGGAACCAACAGGTAGGTCGGTGATCAGCTTCCAATCGATCTTCTTTCTGTTTTTCGGCGTCCCGCAAAGCGAATAATCTGGCTTTGCGCGGGTCGTCCTTGCCACTGAGGTCGGGCCGGCGGTTGCGGCCACGCTGACGAGCGGGCAGATAGTGATCGTCCTTGACAGGGATCGCCGGTGATTGTCGATGCGGCCGCCCTGGCGCGGGTGCTGCAGGTTCTGGAGCGTCGATGATCCCGATCTCTTCGAACGCACGATCTGGATTCGATCGGCTACACCAACGTGCAGGAGCATGCAGGGTTTGTCAATATTGGTGCAGGAAGGCCTAGGTCGTGATCGGTTTGCCGGAGACGTCTCGTGTTCCGCGGCCGCGGCGGTTCGCTGATCAAGGCCTTGTGGCACGATGGACTTGGACTGTCGCTCTATGCCAAGCCTTGGACCGTGGCCGTTTTGTCTGGCTCGGTGACGCTGACGGTGACGGTGAGCGGTGTGGTGGGGCTGACCGCGGCGCACATGAGTTATCTGCTGGAGGCGATCGACTGGCGCAACCCGCGGCATACGTGGCGGCCACAGAGCGTGCTACGGCTTCGGCGGATACATTAACGGTTTGTGCCTTTGGTTATCGGAATCGTCGCTACCAGCGGCTGTTACGGTTGAGTTCCTGGGTACACGGTTGGAGGTGCGCGGAACGCCTGGCCTTGCTGTGCTGAGTAAATTTGGTTTGTCGCTCCGACGGACACGTTCATACTGAGGCCACCCGCGCGCTGATGATCTATGTTGCGACCCAACCCGTGGACTTCAGAAACCGCGCGGGTGGCTCGGAGCGGGCCATTCGTGTTGGAGACACCTCTTACTTCACATGGCCCTATCTGACTTGGCAGCTGACTAAGTGGGTAACTAGCGGTTTAGTTGCCTGACGAATGGCCAATCGATCTAGCCCAGTGGTTTGTGCAGAAACTGCCATTTCTGCCTAGCTTTTGCCATGCCCTTGAGCAGCTAGGGGCTGAGGCGGGCTCCCTTCGTCAGAATGGAGGATAGAGTGCAACCACAGCGAATCGTTCCCTCAGATGCCGGTCGCCTGACTGAATGCTTGCGAATCAGCGATCCGTATTTCGATGCAGCCTGTCGACCTAATGTCATACCCAGCAATGGACGTGCCACCGCCAAACGGGTCCTTGCTCGTGACGACTCTCCACCCGATCGTCATCGCGATATAATTGACTTCGTAGGCTCCTCCTATCTGGGTCTCGATACTCATCCTGTGATCGCCGCCGGCGCGATCAAAGCGATTGAAGCGCAGCAGTCATTGCATTCTTCCTGTGCCAAAAGGCAATACAATTTCGATCTTCTCACGGAACTTGAAGAAGACCTGTCTGAGATGTTCTGCGCGCGTGTGCTTGTCTTTTCCAGTGTCATCTTAGCCAATCTTGGCGCCATGCTAATCCTTGCTTCGGGTCAGTTGACGGGAGGCAAGAAGCCGATCGTAGTATTCGATAGCCTTGCGTGCATTTCGCTCGCCCGCTACAAGCAGGTGGCTGATGAAGCGCAGGTAAGGACGATCGACCACAACGACATCGACGCTCTCGAACGCTTGTGCTGCGAGCATCCCGTGGTCGCTTATGTATGCGATGGCGTTTACTGCACGGGAGGTTATTCGCCCATCAAGGAACTTCGTCAGCTCCAAGAACGTTATGGGCTCTTTCTCTATATCGACGATGCGCACGGCATTTCGACTTTCGGCCGCCATGGCGAAGGATTCGCTCGGTCTCAGTTCCTCCAAATTCTCGGTGAGCGAACGATCATAGCGGGCTCGCTGGCTAAAGGCTTCGGCGCTTCCGGCGGAATGCTAATGCTTGGAGCGGCCCACCACGAGAAATTGTTCCGTCGATCTTATGTTCTCGATTCATATTCGGTATCGCCCAACCCAGCGGCCGTTGGTGCGGCGCTTGCGTCATGTAAAATTCACCGTTCAGTAGAACTAGGTCGGCGGCAGGAACAACTTGTGGAGCGTATCGCCTTCTTTGATCGCCGCATTGCGACCTTTGGCGAGGGCAGTTCGGTTCCGATCAGAATGATCTCCGTTAGATCGGAGGGCAATGCGATTGCAATCGCAAAAGGGCTCTTCGACTTTGGTTTCGCTACCCTGGCCATGTTCTTACCTACCACCGGGGGTGGGAAAGCAGCGATTCGGCTGTGCATTACAGCGGAGCACCAGGCTCATGACATAGAGCGGCTATGCGACTGCATTCTGGAAAAAGTAGAGGAAACGACCGGAAAGCCCTACCCCCTGAGGTGATTTAATGAATCGCGCGGACGAATTGATAAAACTGTTTGATGGGAACAACATCCTGTTGATTGATGCAGACGCAAAGATGGAAGTTGCTCAATGCTGAAGGCGGCGCGCAACGGCCGCTGATTTTGATCCTGCACCTGACAGCAAAACGAGGTCTTCTGGGTAAAGAACACGAGCGTGTCAGAAGCTCAAGGCTTAGACGCCGCTGGCACGCGTGTTGTTGAGAGTTGGTAACACCAAGTGAAAAAGAGGACTGAATGCTGCGAAACTAACGAAGTTCCGTTTCTCCTGGAGCGACAGGGCTAATGTCGACAAAGTGGCACTGAACAGCCTAGCTGCACCGAGCGACAAGATCCTACGCGCTCGCTGGCTCTGACTCTGTTCCGACCCTTGCGTCGCCTCCGGGAGTTGTCTGACATCTTTGATCCCACTTCAGCTTTCTGCGTTGCGAGGACCTACATGCCTAAGGCTAACGAGAAGACAATCGTGCAAGGAATGAGCGGTACAAAACAGACCTACCGGCCTGCCCTAGACAAGTTGGAAACGACCAGCAATCAACGTAGTCTTCAACCCCTCTTCGAACCCCGGGGAGTTGCGGTGGTCGGTGCTACATCGAAGCCGAGTCTCGCGAAGAGCATCCTCAACAACATTATATTGTCCGGCTTTGATGGAAATATCGCCGCTGTCAACCCGAAGTACGACAAGGTTGACGACGTAGACTGTTATAGGTGTATCTCAGACGTTCCCTTCGAGATTGATCTAGCTGTCGTATGCATTCGGGCTGAGAACATTCTGCCTATTCTGGAGGAATGCAAGCGAAACTCAGTTGGCGCCGCACAGATCATCTCGAGCGGCTTCGCCGAGCTCGACGCAGCCGAAGGATTTGCTAGGCAGCATCAAATTCAGAACTGGGCCAAAGACAGGCCGACAATGGCGGTTATCGGTCCCAATACTTATGGCGTCGTTAATCTGCACCGCCCAATGATTGCTGTTGGAGAAAGCAGGATACCAAAAATCGTCCCCGGAGGGGTCAGTTGTGTCTTCCAGAGCGGACAGATGGTTGCAATAATGCATCCTTTGATTGGCAGGGGCATCGGCATCAGCAAAATCGCGACGACAGGTAATGAAGTCAGTGTAACAACAGCCGACGTAATCAACTTTCTTGCCGTCGATCCACAAACACAGGTCATCGTCAGTTATTCCGAAGGGATCAAGGATCCCGAGAATTTCGCAATTGCCTGCACGCACGCGCGAGAACAGGGGAAGCCGATCATCATGTTGCGCGTCGGCGCTCATTCCGAGGTGCAAAAGACCATTGGCCGTCATACGGCAACACAAGCCGCGAACACCTATGAAGGGGACATCCGGCTCCTGGAAGAACTGGGTGTGATCACGGTTGATTCGGCAGAGGATCTGATCGAAACCATCGTGGCTTTCAACGCGTCCAGCAGACCACGAGGAAATCGCGTAGCGTTTGCAAGCTTCTCAGGTGGAATGGGAAACATCATGGCCGACCTGATTTTGTCCACGCGAGGACTAAGGCTCGTTTCATTTTCTGACCATCTTCGCAAACGACTGGCGGACGTCCTTCCGAGATTCGCGAACTGCTTCAATCCCCTCGATCTAAGTGCCCAGACTTCCTTCGATGCTGAGATCCTAAGCAGTTGCTTGCAGGTACTCGGAGAAAGTGGGGAGTTTGACATCCTGCTCTGGGGCAAGGACCTACCAATGAGCATTGATGACAAATCACCAGTTGGTCTCGCTCTTAATGAGCTAGTATCCCAACATCCTGAAATCGTTCTCGTCCCAGTTTCGCAGATGAGTGGAGTTCAAGGCAACGAGATTGCCGGAACCCCACCCGTGTTCGCCGGCCGACCGCTCCTGCAAGGCACGGGGCTTTCCGTCCGAGCTCTGGGCAAGGTGGTTGAGTGGCATGCGTCGGCTCAATAAGTGAGTCACCGTGCAACCATCTGAAAGCGTTCCAACGGGTATACGGAGACTAAGGCAGCGTCGGAGCAGACGTCGTCATCGGAAATTTTTGAGTCGAGGCAAACGCACTCACCAAGCTGCCGATCGTTAGTCGACCGTGAAGATACCTCTTTTCGGGTCCGATTGAGGGGCGGCCGGGCGAAGAGTGCGGCCAGGAGCTTGGTGCCAGCAAACCCCTGGGCCAGCAGAGGAGACGGCGGAAGTTGTAGCCGACGCGGCAAGCACGGCGTTGTTCGCATCGCCGTGCGTGAACCAAAGGTACTTGCGTTCCATGAGGTGCTCCGCCTTCAGATGGCCGATGACATTCTCGATGATCGACGGCGTGACACCTCGCTTCTGACCCGAGATGAGGACCCTGAACTTGTAGTCCGGTGCCGCGTTGTGGCCGCGGTATGTCTTGTCGAGAAGGAGCCGCTCGATGATGTTGCTGACGAGCTTTTCCATGTCTGGGATGACGGTTTGCAGCGTGTGGCCGTCAAAGGGATTGTGGGGAGAGCATGACGTAACGCGGGCGCTATCACGGCGTCTGACGGCGGATATTCCCCGTCGTTCGCGCCACTATCGCTCCTCGCCAATGGCGCCCGGCTGAACCGTGCACAGGAACGCCTCGCGGTAGATCGCGCGCTTGGCCCGATCAATGGGACGCTCATATGCCATGAATGGCTCGCCGACGCGCGGTGAGCACGCGCGCACCTTCCCCGCAGCCGCACCCGCGGCACTATCCCACAGGGCCCACAACTCCGCAGCTTCGTTCAATAGCAAGCCTAGCTCTGCGGCCCTTTTTGATTGACGCTTGACGTCTATTTGAGCCGCGTGACGCGCCGCCGCCGCTTCCAAATGTCGGACAAAGCGTTGACGGCGGCCTCGAGTGCCTTCCGGTCGATGACGTTGGGATCGAAGCGTTCGGGGCCCCGGCGGCGCATGTGTTCGTGCTCTGGGTGGGAGGGGTCGCCGATGGCATCGAGAATGGGCATACCCTGGCGCACCGCCGACGTCTTCGGGAGGACAACGACCGGTGGCCTCGAGCAAGAGGGAAGTCCCTCGGTCGACGTGTCGTGGAACCATTTTTCGAGCTTCATCACATGGTCCCAGCTGTCGCCGAAGTCATAGAGATAGTGGATCGTCTTGGGGCCGGTCTCATGAACGATATCGCAGAGGCGCGCCTTGGCATCGATGGGCCGGTGGCCGTAATCGTTGCCGGATCAGGAATCCCCCAATGGACATCACCAGCGAAGAACTCGAAGAGGTGGCTATTCGTCCAGCCAAATGCCGCCTGGAGCCGAAGAAGCTTCTGGCCGAGCAAATGCTCGATACGGCAGCGTTGCGGGAATTGCTGTCAAACAAAGGTAGCGCCGCCGCCCAGCGCGCTGGAGCCGCCCACCTGAAGGCCGCCATGGGCCTTTCGGAACGGCGGACCTGTTCGATTGTCGGCGCGGACCCGGACGATGGTTCGCTACCGGTCCCGCCGACCGCCGGACACCGAGGTGCGGGCGCGGCTGCGCGAACTTGCCGATGAGCGTCGGCGGGTATCGCCGGCTGCTCATCCTGTTGCGGCGGAGGGAGAGCGGTCGGGGATCAATCGCATGCATCGGCTCTACCGGGAAGAAGGGCACGCCGTGCGCAAGCGCCGCGCCCCGCCGCAAGGCTATGGGCGTCCGGGCGCCGATGCTTGTGGAAGCAAAGCCCAACGCGCGCTGGTCCCTCGATTTCGTCTATGACCAATTCGCCATGGACGGCGCTTTCGAGTCCTTAACATCGGTCACCAAGGAATGTCTGGGCGCATCCCGGACACATCGATCTCGGGGCGACGGGTGGCCCGGGAGCTGACGTCGCTCGTCGCTTGGCGCGGTAGGCCGGGCTCCATCGTCTCCAACAACGGCACCGGTTCACCTGCAACGCCATACTGGCCTGGTGCAAGGACAACGCCATCGATTGGCACTTCATCGCGCCGGGCAAGCCGATCCAGAATGCCTTCGTCGAGAGCTTCACGGCCTGTCATTGCGACCGATAACATGGCCGCTGGCCCTGATGGAGGTCGCGGATCGAGGCCTCATCAACGGGTCGCGCTTGTTGCGCGTAAAGCTCTTCGGGCTTTCTCGATCCCCAGCTCCGCCGGTTTCCATCATGCTGTCGTTTGCCCTCACACCTTAAATTGGCCAGCCTGCTAGGCAGTTCATCCAGCAGCCTTAGCCCGGTAGAACTCACCGGTCGTCATCATCGCCCAGATGATCCGAGCCAACTTGTTGGCGACGGCGATAGCGACGCCCATGGGCCGACGCCGTTCAAGCAGAGCTTCGATCCAGCCACCTCCGACCTGGGACCGTGCCTTTGCATACCGAACGACGTTGCGTGCCCCGATGACAAGCAAGTGCCGGAGATAGGAATCGCCCTGCTTCGTTATGCGGCCGAGCCGGTCCTTCCCGCCGGTGGACTTCTGCTTAGGCGTCAGGCCCAGCCAAGCCGCGAATTCTCGCCCGGAGCGGAACATGGTCGCGTCCGGCACCGTCGCGGCGAGGGCCGTGGCCGTTATGGGCCCAATGCCGGGAATCGAGGAGAGCAACCTCGCCATCGGATTTACTCTCTGGATCTGAGCCAGCTCACGCTCGATAGCGTCGACCTGCCGGTCCAATTCCTTCAGTTGGTTCACAAGAACAGCCAGCGCCATACGGGCAGTGGCACGTAGCGCGAGTTCCTCGTCATCCAACAAATCCACTAGACCCTCCACCCTTTGCCGGCCCTGTCCGACAATAATTCCGAACTCCGCAAAGTGAGCTCGAATAGCGCAGGCGGTCATGGTTCTCTGGCGGACCAGCAGGCCTCTTGCACGATGAAGCATCAAGAAGCCTTGGTTCTCGACGCTTTTGATGGGAACAAACCTCATATTGGGCCGGCTAACTGCTTCACAGATTGCGGCCGCATCAGCGGCATCGTTCTTTGCTCCCCGCCGCACATAGGGATTCACATATGCTGGCGGTATTAATCTCACATCATGTCCAAACCGCTGAATCTCGCGCGCCCAGTAATGGGCGCTGGCGCAAGCCTCTATCCCAATCAGGGAGGGCGACAGCGAGGAGAAGAAGGAAACGATCTCACCGCGCCGGAGGCGTTGGCGGCTGGTCACTTGACCTTGAGTGTCAACCGCATGAACGTGAAATACGTGCTTCGCGACATCCAACTCAATTGTCACGGCTTCCATGATGATTGCTCCTGTTAGGTACAGACATCGCCAGCATAGCGCCGGCGCCGAGGGAGCAGGGCCGTCTTCCCCATGAACGGCCGGATGCTCGACGAGTTCTTGAACCAAACGCTGTTCTTCGGCCTGGACGATGCACGGAACAAGCACGCCGAATGGGTCGCCGACTACAACGGCGAGCGCCAACACTCTTCGTTGAAATACCAAACACCCGGGGCCTATGCTGCCGCATTCACCGCAAAGGGCGATCGGCTGCGCAACCCTGACCAGCTCCGCCGATCGTCCGTTGCTGTCCACCCGCGCCAAGCGGCGTAAAACTGACGTGCCCCCGCCAAATTAGGCCAGTTTGAACTGGAATTTTCCACTTATGATCCCCTGATGGGACGAGGAGAGTTCCATGAAGACATCGAAGTTTTCAGAGGCGCAGATTGCATTCGTGCTGAAGCAGGCTGAAGACGGCTCGGCGGTGGCCGAGGTCTGCCGCAAGGCCGGGATCAGCGAGGCAACCTTCTACAACTGGCGGAAGAAGTATGCAGGCTTGACGCCCTCGGAGATGAAGCGGCTGCGTCAGCTTGAGGAAGAGAACGCGAAGCTGAAGCGGATTGTCGCCGACCTGTCGTTGGACAAGGCCATGCTTCAGGATGTGCTCTCAAAAAAGCTCTGAGGCCTGGCCGCAAGCGCGAGCTTGTCGACAAGGTGCGAAGTGACTGGAAGGTGTCAGTCAGGCGGGCCTGCTCCTCGCTTCGGGTTGATCGCGCTCTTTACGTCTAAAAGTCGAAGCGCGGCGACCAGGCCGCTCTCAAACACCGGATCAAGGACATCTGCGCGACGCGGGTGAGATACGGCTATCGGCGCATTCATGTGCTGCTGCAACGGGAGGGCTGGGCCGTTAACGTCAAACGGGTCTATCGCCTGTACCGGGAATTGAGCCTGCAATTACGCAACAAAACGCCCAAGCGCCGCGTCAAGGCCAAGCTGCGAGAAGATCGAACCGATGCCAAACAGATCAACGAGACCTGGGCCATGGACTTCGTTCACGACCAGCTGGCCACCGGCCGCAAACTCCGCGTGCTGACGATTGTCGACATCTTCAGCCGCTTCTCGCCGGCGGTCGATCCGCGGTTCAGCTATCGAGGCGAGGACGTTGTGCTGACTCTGGAGCGCATCTGCAAAACCGTCGGTTACCCGAAGAGCATTCGTGTGGATCAGGGATCGGAGTTCATCTCCCGCGATCTCGACATCTGGGCTTATCAAAGAGGCGTTGTGCTCGACTTCTCACGTCCCGGCAAGCCGACGGACAATAGCTTCATCGAATCCTTCAACGGCAAGTTCAGAACCGAATGCCTGAACACGCACTGGTTCCTGAGCCTTGACGAGGCCCGGCAGAAAATGGAGGATTGGCGTAGAGACTACAACGAAATCCGGCCCCATAGCGCGATCGGCAACAAGGCGCCGATATCGCTGTTGAATGGCTCATCGGCGCCCCCGCCGGCATGAGCTAAACCCCGGAAAATTCCAGCATCAGCTGGCCTAGTTTTGGGGAGCACTTCAAAACCCACGAGACTCTAGTTACCGCTGGATGAAAGTTCGGGGGCCGGGCACTTGTCGCAGCGCGTTTGCGATGCGCCTATCTGCGGAATGTGAAAGCGGCCGCCTTCTTTCTTCAATGAACGCACACGTATATAGTATGCAACGGCATTGCCGTGTACGTATCCTTCATCGGTCACGAGGAGAACTCGATGCGAGCTAGAGATGGCAATAGCGCTACATTAGGGCGAATGACCCCTATAGAAAGCACTCAATTTGCGGCAGAGCAGATCCGGAATGCAATAATTGCCCGGCATTTTAAGCCCGGCGATAGGCTAGTGGAACAGCAACTAATCGAAATGCTAAATGTATCGCGCCATCCAGTCCGCGAGGCGCTGAGGCTTTTGGCGCGAGAGGGATTTGTTGAAATAAAGCTCAACAAAGGTGCATCCGTCACCGCAGTGAACGCGGAGAGCATTGCCGAGGTTTATAATATTCGAATGGCCTTGGGAAGGTTAGCGCTTGATCATATCTTTGCGAATCCGAAGCAAATCTCCCAGAAGTCATTGAAAACGATCGAGAAGCTCGCACAAAATGCCATTAAGTTTTCGGACTTTGAGGATCAATCAGACTCAATTCAGAATGATCTTGAGTTTCAGCAAGCAATGGTGGACGCGACGGAGCTTCAAAGAACAATGCGCTATTTTTCGGAGCTTACTGGCGATATCAGGCGATTTAACAATTTTTTTTCTGTCGTCTATACCGACCGCAAATGTGACGCTCAGAGGTATGTCGTCAAGCTTTATAAAGCGATTCGGGACGGAAAGCGCGAGGAAGCGCAAAAGATATGGAGCGCGAAATTTCAGAAGGCTCTCGATAGATATCTGGCATTGCTTGCTGGCACTCAGCCTGATGGCGCGGCGCGTCCCCGCGCAAGGGATTCTGACAGCACCCGCACCTCTTCACGGCGAACCAAAGTCGACGCTTAACTACAGCATGGCTTGAAAACCGTCCCCTTGGTGGCTTGGCTGTTGTCCCCTGATGTTATTTTTTGAATCATATAGTTGGCGTGTCGCCGAGCTGTCGGCTTCCGTTGATTTTGCGCGGATGATCGTTTGCCGTTACTTTCCGACAAGTGTCTCAAGGCGAGCAGGACCAAGTATGCTGGACCATTGAGGACAGTGCCCCAGAACACGGCAACATCCCCAGGTCGCTGGTGAGCGGGAGTCTTTCCGTGGAGTGTATTGGTTGTTGAAGCAATGTCCGGGCGGCTGCACCACCCTGTTCCGAGACATCGACGGAAAGATTGGAGATCTGTCCGGTCAAAAGCCTGTCTAAGCTCAAGCTGGTGAGTTTTGATGGCAGGAGGCGGAAGTCTTGTTTAGAGCGGGTTGGTCTTCCCGTTCACTGCAGTCTTCATAAAATTGATCTTCGATGTGGAAATAACCGATCCGATAAGCCGTTCTTTCTTCGACGGTTTGGGGCCTTCGGTCTCCGGCAATCGACTGATGCCGTACGGTTGGAGACAGCGATGCAGCGATGGTCGCATCAGATGCGGCATGGTCGGCTGCAGCGCATAGAGGCAATCGTCGAAAGGCAGTAGGTATGGCGCCGGAAAGCGATGATGGTCGCCTCCTCCTCGATGGAAAGATGGAAAGCACGTTCGATTTGGCTTTCTTCGGGCCTGTGGGAAAATCGGCGACAGCTTGCGCTGCTTCCACTTGGCGACGGTCTTCTGGATAATCCGTAGCTTAGTGAGCGCTCTCAGGCTCTCTTGAGTGTTTGTATGCTCGACGGACTGCCTCCATCTTGGTGGCGCAGCCGTGTATAAAACTTGTCCCATTGCGCATCCGTCGAATCGTGCGACAAGAATGCACCATCAAAGCCTGGGACTAAGCACCTAGTAGGATACCACTGTCCCCAGGCCCTCCTGTTCTGCAATATCTAGTATTGCAGAACCTATAGTAATGTCGTGCAATGCGAGGCCGACATTGAATACTGCAATTCGATCCGTATCGTGGACCCTGCCGGCGATTCTTCCTGCGATGACGTCGCTGACGCATCCAAGAACTCGGGAAATATCTTGATAGGGAGAGCCTGCAGCAACGATGTAGTTTTTGAATTGATCGACGTCATCAGTCAACAATACATCCGATGCCGTTGTGATATCCTCTGACCATCCGCGAACGTGGATAGGCAAAACCAAGCAGCCCTCCTTGACCCATCCGAACCGGAATGCCACGTCGTCCAGTCGACTTGTTGCTGTCACCACGACGTCAGCAGTACGAATCGCCGTCTCAGCCTCCTTTACGTGAATTATCCGTGCTTTTGAGTCGGTCTGGTCAGCCAATCGCTTCACGGCAGGCTCATCGATATCCACGACTTGGAATTCGACATTGGGGTGAATTAGCGACAGCATTCTGATGTGGTAAAGGCCTTGAAGACCAGCACCAATCACCGCTATTCTGTCCACGTGACCCGACGACAAATATTTGCTCGCGATCGCCGACGCCGCCGCTGTGCGAACTGCAGTCAGGTAAGCTGCATCCATCACGCAAATTGGTAGACCGGTGTCCGGATCATTCAATATCAATAGCCCTGTGATGGTTGGTAGGCCAGCTTTGTGATTGCTTGGGTAGCCAGCAACCCATTTAAGACCGGCTCGGCGTTGCCCTGGAAGCCAACCGGCCATTGCGTGAATGAATGCTTGGTGCGCCGGGTGAATCCCGATCTTGGGCGGGTTCTCGAATGCGCGGTTGCCGTGATCACGAAGAGTCTCTTCGACGAGATCAAGCGCTAAGGCGAGCGGTAGATTGGCTCGCACAACGTCGTTCCGACTTAGCCATCTTACATTACACATCGTCATGTTACCGCCTCTCCTGATGTTTCCGGCCGGATCGGTCGCGCTCTTCAAGTGGGAGTGTCGGCAGCTCCGAATGGGCTTCAGGTGACCTCTCGCCATTGCTGCTTATCATCCCAGGATGCCGAGGGGCTTCCCAGTAAGACCGCGGCGAGCTGGTCGTTCTTAGCTTTGAACACTATGGCCCGTTGGCGATGCTCCTGCCGAAGTTGGACACTCGGTTATGATTGCGGATGCGGGCACGCCCGGAAAGGAGCAAGCTTGACAAATGTGCCGTAGCGGTTTGCCGGAACCTTCAGTTTCGTGAGCATGCTTATTCTCCCGAGCCCGATGGGCGCTCCTTTATTGAGGTTGCTTTGCGGAAAGATACATTTGCACCGTTCGGAGTGTTGTCTCTATGTCGGAAAGCACGAGTGGTAATTTGGGAGTTAGCTGCTTATTGTTGTGTTCGATGAACCGGAGAAATTCTTCGTGGTACATGCTCACGTAGCTAAGCTGCCCATCTGCTCTGTCGGGCAGCGCCGGAATTGAGGACAGATCAATTATGATGCGCGGTTCCAGCCGTAGAAGCGCCTGGCGAAGGATAGCTTCATATTCATAATCGACATCCGCGGTTGCAATAATGACGATCGATCGTGGTTCAGGCTCGTATCCAACCTCTTCCGGGCGCATAAGTGCGATTTCCATATCAGCCCAGGGGCGGAGGCGTTTGCGAAGGTTCTTAGGGCTCCGCGTTACGACTATCGTGGAACGGAATGACTCTCCTACGCCACTGCTTATCAGTCCGCGGCCCAACATTCCCGCCCCAATTATATAAAGTCGGTCGGGTGGTTCTTCATCCGGAAAGCGATCAGCTATTATATCGCGGACAATCTGATCGTAATTGAACGATGCGATGAACCTCTGTCGCTCGCGCGCAGCACGGCCTATATCAAGTGCGAAGCGTGCAATTTGGAAGATCGGAAGGGTTTGATCTACGAGTTCGATGGCCTTTTCGAGCTGATCGCTGACGTAGCTCTCACCCAGGATCTGCGAATGAGCACTGGATGCTATCTCGGCAAGACGTTGGGAAATTGCCGCTGCTCCCTCAATTCGCTTGCATGAGAGGCCGCAAAAGATAGTGCTATCCATATTTCTGAGTGCGGACTCGTCACCATAGGCTTCGACTCGTACGCATGTGGCGACTAGGAGGACTCCATTTCTCCCAAGATCTGTCGCAAGCGGTTTAATCTTCGCCGAAAGTTGAGCCATCGTGAAGGGCGTGGTCATCTGATGATCAGTATAAATTCCAAGCAGCTCGGTCATCTTTCTCTTCTTTCGACGTTCATTGAACTCAACCGCGGGTGAGGGCAGGCGCCATTCGGCTCTAGGTTGCCCACCGCGTCACTGCGAGATGGAGGTCGCTATCACGGGGCTTCTAGTTCGCGATCACGCCAGCGGAGGTCGGCAGCCGACGATTATGGTCGGAGGTGGACAAGGGTGGCGAACGCGTTTGGGATAGGGATCTTTCATGGCTTCTTTTCCAAGCGAAACCCAGAAATGGCATTTGCTTTCCTTAGTCCATCCAGAGGATGCAATATTGGTCGGTAGCTTCGGTCACCCGCGAAGACGAATTCCAAGAATCATGCCAGCCAACAGAATGAGCCTAAAGATCAACTTGCTGAGTACATCAAGACACATTGCGGGTGTGCGGCAGGATGCGGCCGAACCCCTGTGCGTCATAGACCGAACAAATCCGACAATTGTCGGTTTCCCGGCATTTGCATGCATGGTGGATCTTCGCAGGAGAATGCTCCCGTCCAATCCAACCGCGGCTCACGTTGTACGCCCTGGGATGATGTCGGACATGCAATGTTGCGGTAGGAGCTCGTTGGCGCAATAGATGCATGATTATCCGGGAACGCGTCATGGAGTGGAAGCAAATGCCCTGATTATGGCGTGCGAGAATATCATCGCAGCGCCTGCTGACGCTAACCATGCGCGCGGTGCGCCATCTTCTACGCCCTCTCGCTTCACCGGCGGCCGCACCTTCGACCGTATCTTCCAACAAAGGATAGTCGATTATGAACAATGTGAACTGGGGCGGTGTCTTCCCCGTACTCGTAACTCCGTTCGGAGCTGATGGCTCCATCAATGAAGCCCGATACAAGGCGCTCATCGAGGATGCGATCGCAAATGGCGCGCAGGGCGTCGTCGTGGCTGGCAGCACCGGGGAATTCTATGCGCTCACTAAGGCCGAGCGCGCGAGCCTCTACAAGTTGGCTGTTGACCACGTGGCCGGCCGCGTCCCCGTCCTCGCAGGCGTCGCCGATCTGCGTGTCCAGGATGCACTGGAAGCCTGCCATTCGGCCGTGGCGGTAGGCTGTACGGGCGGCTTGATCCTGCCGCCATTCTACGCCATGCCGAGCCCGCGTGAGATCGTGGCCTTCTTCGAGCACATCTCCCGAAACACGTCACTGCCGCTGATGCTCTATA
Source organism: Bradyrhizobium sp. 35 (assembly GCF_023073215.1). Taxonomy (NCBI): domain Bacteria; kingdom Pseudomonadati; phylum Pseudomonadota; class Alphaproteobacteria; order Hyphomicrobiales; family Nitrobacteraceae; genus Bradyrhizobium; species Bradyrhizobium sp. 35. The sequence goes on along the minus strand of NZ_JADPJC010000003.1, from coordinate 18,828 downwards.
ACAGCCCGCGGCGCGCTGGCATCGACATTACCCCCGCCCTTGTGGAGCAGCTGTCCGCCCTGCCAACCGTGGTCGCGATCAAGGATAGCTCCGGCGTCATCACTCAAGTGACTGAGCTTGTGCAGCGTGTCGGGAACAAACTTCGCGTTTTCATCGGTTACGAAACCATGATCGTGCCGGCTCGCGCTGTGGGCGCTCACGGAGTGGTCGCTATGGCGCATCAAATCGCCGGGCCTTTGATCCGCGATTATTGGGACAAGGCTCTGAGTGGTGAGAAGGCATTGGATGATTTCGGCCGCGACGTCTTCGCCTTCTATCGGTGCTTCCACTCCGGATCGTATTACGCGGCCATCAAAGAGACCATGACTCAGCTCGGCCGGGGCGCGGGTGTTCCGCGCCTGCCGCTCTTGGGGTTGGCAGACGAACAGAAAGCAACCATCGCAAAGATCGTCGCCGAATCCGGTCTCACTCGCTGGGCAAAGACTTAATGAAAAGGCGCACAATTGTTCTATAAGTCTTTACTTTTCGAAACCTGTGTTCCGACGGCTTGCGCTTTAGCGCGCCTTCTTAGTGCAAGAAGAATATGTGCACGAAATGGGACATCCACCAAGAATACCCACAGGTGAATAAATTGCCTACGATCTGTCTAAATCTCACCCGCTCTCCTGCGACGACGATCCGCACAAAGAGGAGCTGGAGGTTGTCGGCATCAATCAGATGGTGGTGCCGAAACCCGAAACGACCTTTCGAAGAAGTCGCGACAGCGGTGGGACCGCGAAGGTGGCACTAAAACAAAGTACGTCAGGTATCTTCATGCCTGGCAAGCGATGAGACCGAAGGGACAGGAACGCGGGAAATGAGCTTGGATGAACCGCTTCCGGGCTGGCGACCTCGGCAGCTCGCCTCGGAGGGGCCGCGCTATCTTGCCCTGGTCAATGCTCTGGAGCGGGACATCGTCGGCGGCCGGCTGTCCGATGGCGACCGGCTGCCGGCGCACCGTGACCTCGCACGGGAGCTAAGTCTGTCCGTCGGCACTGTGAGCAAAGCCTATCGGGAGGCAGGGCACCGTGGCATTGTCAGGGCCCATGTCGGGCAAGGTACCTTCATCCAGCGACGTTCCGTCGCCAGGACCCGAGCGACGGCCGCATACGAGCCAGTGAACATGGCGCTCAACGTGCCCGCCAACGGAAACGAGACGCAGATCCTGTCCGCGTTGTTTGGCGAGATGGGCGGTAAGCGTGATCTTGCGCCGCTGCTGGACTATCAACCCCATGGTGGCAACCGTCGGCACCGCGAGATCATTGCCGCTTCTCTCTGCAGCGGCCCGTTCGCCGTGGATCCGGCTTGCTTGTTCCTGTGCAACGGGGCCCAGCATGCGATAGACATCGCGGTGCGGCTCGTGGCGCGGCCGGGCGACGCCATCCTGGTGGATACCGTCACCTATTCCGGCTTCAAAGCTATCGCTGCGGCGAACAATCTCGTGCTGGTCCCGGTGGCTATGGACCGCGAGGGCACGGATCCTGACGCTCTGGAGACAGCCAGCCGGAACTACGGCGCCAAGGTGTTCTATTGCATGCCGCCTTTGCAGAATCCCACGGGCCGCACCATGGGGCTTACGCGCCGACGGCGCATCGCGGAAGTGACCGATAACCTCGACCTTATGGTGATCGAGGATGATGTCCATGGCTTCTTCTTGCCGGATAGACCGCTGCCTCTCACGGAGCTCATCCCCAACCGCAGCTTCTATATCACGTCTTATTCGAAACGGGTCGGACCAGGATTCCGCGTTGGGATGCTGATGGTTCCGCCGGCGTTAATCGAGCAAACCGAACTTCTGCTGCACGCCTCGTGTTGGTACTTGCCTCCTATGCTTAGCGAGATGGCTGTGCGACTCATCGAGAGTCGCAAGTTGGACGACCTCGTGCACGTGCGTCGGCAGCAAGCGATCGAGCGCTATCGGGTGTTTTCCGACATTTTTCCGACCGCAGAGAAGCTGAAGTTTCCCCCTTTTTATGGTTGGCTGCCATTGCCTTCACAATGGTCAGCGAGTGCCTTCGCTTCTGCAGCACGAGTCCACGGCATACTCGTCACCCCACCCAATGCGTCTATGGTGGATGACGCTGAACCTGGCGCGATCCGAGTTTGCCTAGGCGGTCCGAATGGTCTTCCCGAGCTCTCAAGCGCTCTGCACACGTTGCATGAAATCATCACCCGCCCGCCCTCGAACGTGTTCTCAGTCGCCTAAATGTCGCCTGACGCTGCAAAACTATACTATTCAGCACCACCATGCTCCCGTAGAGCTCCATTGACGGTGTAACAAGATCCGCTTTTTGAGGGGTCATAGTTCATGTGACGCACAGCGCTTGCTGAGATGTTAAGCCAGGGCATGATATATATTAGGTGTTTTGGACTGCACCCCTGAGATGAGACAGGTAATTGCGGTGACAGCGCGGTTGCCATGATGCGTTATCGTGCCTTGTTTTGCGCGAAGGCGGTTTCAAACTCAGCGGCGATTGGTATCCGAGCGCCGAGTGCAGCCGGTCCTTGTTATAGACCTCTGCAATAAAGCCATCGATGCGGCGGCGGGCGGCGAGATCCAGCTCGCCTTTTGTCCTGCTCATGCCCGATGTAAGTTCGTCGAGGTGTTCAAGACGACTCAGTCGCCGTTCGCGCGCGAGGTGATCGAACGCCTGCAGGCGGTCTATGCGATCGCGGCCGAGATCGCGCGGGTCGAGCGCCGAGCAGCGGCTCGCCGTCCGCCCCGCCAGGGCCGCTCCGTTCATGGAGGCGCTCGCGGCACGGTTGACCACAATGGTCGGCCAGCTCTTCTCCCGGTCGAAGCTGGTGGAGGCCATCAGTTATTCGCTCAATCCGGGCGAACCAGGAGCCATCAGCTGCACGATCTGCTCGCCTGGAACAAGGCGGCGCACCCGCGAGCCGCATGAGCCCGCGTCACCGCAAAGCTTCGCCATCAATGGCGGCCGCCGCCATGCCCTTGCGGAGCTCGATCGATGGCTCCAGGCTCGCGTCAACCGGCATCCTGCCGCCACCAGGCTTCCCGCGCTCGACGGCTACGTCGCCGCTATCGTGTCCAGACCGGTGTCGATGAGCCCGCTCGACTGGATTTGCCCGCTGCTTGCCATCGATGCCGATGCGTTCAACCGCGGCGACACGCCGGAGTTCGCGGCGATCTCCGCCGTCGCATGCGCCATAATGAGATCCGGCAGACCCTTTCGACCGCGCCGAAGCAGTTCGCGCCAATGCACCGGCGTGAAGCCAATGGCGATGTCGACGCGTGTCCCTGGTGCCAGGGGTTCTACGCCGTGATGCGGCTCAGGCTGCCGGCGTGGGCGCCGTCACTGGACGCCAGCAACGTCAATCACCGTCTGCTGCTGCCCATCCTGCGGCACTGTCGCGACGATCAAGGTTGTCCGCTGCTCGGGCCGCCACGAAACAGCCCTGACAACCACCGTAAGGACTACTGGTTCATCACAGTGATTACGTCGTTTTGTCGAGCCATTCGAGGATCGGCAAGCTTTCCAGCGGCACGAGGATTTCGATGCTTCTGAGGACGCCAGGTTGACGCCGTTTCGTTCGAGGGTGACGATCATTTGGTGGACCGAAGGCGGGCTGACGCGGAAGTGGCGCTGGATGTCGGCTTCGGCGGGTGGACGTCCGAACATGTGGGCGTAGGTATGGATGAAAGCCAGGTAATAACCCTGCTTCTCGGTGAAGCGCGCGCCTGATTTTTGACTCATCGTTGGATTCGTCCCGGCCTCCGACAAGGAGGCAAAGCATGAATGTACGTTATCGGGTCGAATTGAACCAAGCCGAGCGCAACGAACTGACGGCGATGCAGGGCGGCGGCAAGCACGCCGCCCGCAAGCTTAAGCGGGCGCAGATTTTGCTGGCGGCCTATGGAGGCTGCCGCGATGAGGAGATTGCTCGGACCGTGAGTGTCAGCCTCTCCACCGTCGGCCGGACCAAGCGCCGCTTCCTGGAAGGAATCTGGAGCGGGCCTTGAGCGAGGAGCCGCGTCCGGGCGCTGAGCGCAAGCTGACCGGCAAGGAGGAAGCCCTGCTGGTGGCGACCGCATGCGCCAAGCCGCCCGCCGGCTGCAAACGCTCGACGCTGACGGTGTTGGCCGACACGATAGTCAAGCTCACCGATCACAACAGCCTGTCGGGCGAGACCGTGCGTCGCCTGCTGGCCGAGAACGACCTCAAGCCGTGGCGCAGGGACATGTGGTGCATTCCCCATGTCGACGGCGAATAGTTGCCCGCATGGAGAACGTGCTCGACCTCTACGCCGAGACGCAGAATCCCGCCCGGCCGCTGGTCTGTTTCGACGAGAATCCCATCTAGCTGATCGGCGAGGTGCGCCAGCCGGTCCCGGCCCAACCGGGACAGCGCGAGCCCTACGATTACGAGTATCGCCGCAACGGCACCGCCAATCTCTTCGTCACCTTCGATCGACATCGGGGCTGGCGCAACTTCAAGGTCACCGACCGCCGCGCCGCCGTGGACTACGCCCACTGCATCCGTGATCTCCTCGACGTCCATTATCCCGACGCCGCCTGCATCCGTGTCGTGCAGGACAATTTGTCGATCCATAAGCCTGGGGCGCTGTATGAGGCCTTCGCGCCCGCCGAGGCCCCGCGCATCCTGCGCCGCCTCGAAGTTCCACTTCACCCCGAAGCACGCCAGTTGGCTCAATATGGTCGAGTGCGAGATCAGCGTGCTACAGCGCCAGTGTCTCGGCCGCCGCATCGACGATCCCAAAAGGCTCCGAAACGAGATCGCAGCATGGCAAAAGAGGCGGAATAAAACCCGAACCCGCATCAAATGGATGTTCACAACAGATAAAGCCCGCGCCAAACTCGGCCGCGCCTATCCAGCCACCCCAAAGAGTCAAACTCACTGTGATGAACCACTAGCCGATATTCCAGCGGCTGTGGAGGCGCTGCGCCAATATTGGATGCCGATCCGCTACCCGCGCGCCCCGCTGATCACCCCCGACGTGGGAGCTCATGCGGTTACGCACGGTCGGCCTCCCGCACCACCGGCCGCGGCAGGTAGTACACGCTGCCACGGTTGATGTTCAAGGTACGCATGCGACGAAGGCCGCCCGATTGACACATGCGCGCGGGGGCCGGGTCGGCTATGATGGCGCTGCGTGAAGGTTAGGCAGCTTGCTGATCGTTGAGTTCGTCGGCTTGGCGCGGGAGCTTCCATTCCCAGGGCAGCAGTTCGTGCAGACGCGATGCGGGAAGATCGGCGATACGGGCGACGATATCGGCCAGCTAGGCCTTGGGATCGACGTCGTTGAGGCGACAGGTCGTGATCATCGTCAGCATGATGGCGGCGCGTTCGGCGCCGCGCAGGCTGCCGGCGAAGGTCCAATTGCGCCTTCCCAAGGCGATGCCGCGCAACGCTCTTTCGGCGGCGTTGTTGCTGAGGCAGATCCTGCCATCGTCGAGGAAGCGGGCAAAGTCGCCCCAGCGCCTGAGCATGTAATTCATGGGCTTCAGGACCTCGGAGGAGCGTGAGAGGGTTTCTCGCTCGCGCAGCAGCCAGGTGTGCATGTCGTCGAGCAGCGGCTTGCTTCTCTCCTGGCGTACGGCGCGCCGCTCGTCGGCGCCGCGGCCGTTGATGGCGCGCTCGATCTCGAACAACGCATCGAGGCGTCTGAGCGCCTCCAACGCGATCGGAGAGACCGGTTTGCCCCTGCCTTCCCTGGCGTTCTTCTCGATGTCGGCCAGCTCGAAGAAGCCCCGCCGCGCATGGGCGAAGCAAAACGCCGGCGTAATCGGCAGCACCTTCTTCTGCGGATCGAACAGCGGCTCGAAGCCGTTGTAGCGATCGGCTTGCAGGATACCGGCGAAGGCGGCCAGATGCTTCTGTGGATGCTCGCCTCGACGGTCGATCGAGGCGTAATAGACCGCCGCCGGCGGCGCAGGTCCGGCGACGGGCCGGTCATTCCGCACATATGTCCAGATCCGACCGGTCTTGCACTTGCCCTTCGCCAGGATGCGGATGGTGGTGTCGTCGCCATGCAGGTGCTCGGCAGCAAGCACATGGCGTTCGATCAAGTGGAAGAGCGGCATGACGGCGAAGGTCCCGTGGCCGACCTGGTCGGCCAGTGTTGACAACGGCAGGTCGATCCCCTCGGCCTTAAAGCGCGCACTCTGGCGATTGAGCGGGATGTGCATGCCAAACTTGTCGAACAGGATCGTCGCCAGCAATTGTGGGCCGATGAAGCCGCGCGGTGTGGCATGGAACGGCGCGGGCGGCTGGCTGATCTTCTCGCAATCGCGGCAGGTGAACTTTTCCCGCACCGTCTCGACGACCTTGAAGCGACGCGGGATCTCCTCCAGCGTCTTGGTCACATCCGCGCCGATCTTCGCCAGCCGCGATCCACCGCAGCAGGCACAGGTCGTCGGAGCCTCGATAACGACGCGCTCGTGTTCGATGTCGTCCGGCCATGGCTTGCGCACCGGCCGCTTGCGCATGAAGGGGCGGACGTTCTGCGTCTTCGCCGCTGCGGCCTGCGCGGCAAGCTCATCCTCCCTCGCCGTGGTGACGAGTTCTTCGAGCTCCAATTCCAACTGCTCGATCAGCCGCGCCGTGCGCTCGGAGCGCTGCCCGTACAGTTCGCGTTTGAGCTTCTCGATCCGCAACTCGAGATGCGCGATCAGCGCCGCGTTGTCCGACAGCTCCGCTTGCGCGCTGGCAGCCATCGCCTCGGCTCGCAGCCGGGCCTCACGCTCGGCCTGCAGCGCTGCCACGGCACTGACAAGATCCGATGGAAGGTCGTCCGGCTTCGATATCATGAATCCATTGAATCAGATGAAGCAGCAGATTCAAACCCAAAACGGCTATCCGATCCGCGTCGGACGCTGGGTTTCTTGCGGGTTGCGCCAATCGATTCCGGATAACAGGTAGCTCATCTGCGCCGGCGAGATCGTCACTGCATCGCCCGCAACCGAAGGCCAGATGAACCGCCCTCTCTCCGGTCTTTTGGTGAACAGGCATGCTCCCTGGCCATCGTGCCAGATCACCTTCACAAGATCGCTTCGGCGACCGTGGAAGACAAACAGATGACCGCTGAGCGGGTCCTTGCACAGCACCTCCTGGACCTGGAGTGCCAGCGACGGAAAGCCTCGGCGCATGTCCGTGTAGCCTGTCGCAAGCCACACTCGTGCGCCCGTCGGAACCGGGATCATCGGCGTACCAAAGCATCGAGAACGCGACGTAGTGCGTCTCCATCAACGTCGCCATCGACCCGGATGCGGTGCCCGCTACCAAGATCTATCTTGATAATGCCCAGGCTCTTCCGTCGACGCGCCGCCGTCGTCGTCAGTGGCGCTTCGGCCACCTCCCGCGGCGGCACAGACGGCCCAATCTCGACCGGCACGAACGGCGCTATACTCGCTTCACCGTGCTTGCAAAGCTCTTTGCGCCACCTGAACAGCTGGCTTACATGAAGGCCAGCCAGGCGAGCCACCTCGGAAACACTGGCTCCGGGCTCGAGCGATGCTGCAACATGCTGTTCCTTCTCATCCTGCGACCACCGGCGCCTCCGCTCGGCCGATGTGATCACCTCCGCCTTCGAATTCGTCATAGCGCTTCCCCTAGGATTACCCCTAGGACCTGCCGCATTCGCGTCCGTCAAACAAGGCGGCCCTCAACGGCCCTCAACGGAGGAATACTGTTCAAGCCTCCGCCTGCCTGGTGATCGACAGCTCGTCCTCACGGTCGATCATCGCTTTGCTTTAGCAATCCCGGCTTGGCGAGCGCGCTTTCAAAAAACTAGGCGCGGCGCTGCGCTCCCCCTGTGGGATAGAAACGGATCGGCGCTAGCTTGCCGACCGGAGGGAGCGGCCGAGACTTTTTGGTGGCCCGTGACCCCGTTAAACCCTGGTCCATGGGTTCTCGCGCACTGGAGAGCGGTGGCGCCATCCGGCGATCCCGTTCAGGAATCTGACGAATAGCGCAGCCCAGCCTTCTCGACGCCGGCGCTATGCTGGCGTGTCCGGACTGTTCACAGGAGCAAACGTCCCCTCGTCATCTAACAAGTCCACCAAAGCGTCCACCCGTTCCCGCGGCCAGGTCATGGCGAACTCGGACGGGGTTCTCGATCCGAGCTGGCTGGATGTGTGAGGCCGCGTACTCCAGCAAACGCTCGCGCTGGACGCACGTAGGCTCGCAGCTCGGCAATCTGCGCTTTGGGCCGAGAGCTGGCCCGCAGCGATCATCGCCGCATTGTCCAACATGGCGTCTGCCAGAAGCCGCTTCAGCTTCGTGTTCTCGTCTTCCAGCGTTCTCAGCCGCTTGGCCTCGGAGACGTCCATCCCGCCGAACCTGGCCTTCCATTTGTAGATGCTGGCGTCGCTTACACCATGCTTGCGGCAGAGATCGGCGACCGGAATCCCGGCCTCGTGCTCATTCAAGATCCCGATGATCTGTTCTTCCGTAAACCGCTTGCGCTTCATGCTCTGGTCTTGTGTTGGGCCGGAGCGAACTTCAAACTGGATTAAGCCCGAGGGGCAAGTTCAACAGAGCTGAAGGTCTACATAAAGTTGGACGTTGCGGAGTAGCGATATCAATCCGGTGGTCTAGGCGCCGGCTGCTAGACAATGAATCATGGCAGCTCTCATATGATGATTGTTGTGACCGCAATTATACGTTCCACTACCGGAGAGAAATCAATGACTCTTCGACCATCCACCGCTAGCGTCATCGACCTGCGCTCGTTCAAGAACCTGCAATTTACGTCGCTTCCTGGTCGGCCTACTCATGGTGACCTCCTCCTATCAAGCGATTGCGCGGCCAGCGAGCACGGTTCTCTTGGATTGCGGTGGTTGTTTATATTCAGCCAGAAACGTCGCAGAACAAGTCTTTCACTTACCTTAGAGCTGTATGCAATTCCCCTACTTAGTCTGGTAGAAACAGACAGTAACAGTACGGAACTACTCGAATCGGTTTTGGCGTTGTTAGCTCGCAACGAATGTGATTCGCTGAAGAGCATGTGAGCCAAGCTGCGGATGATGGTACTCGGCCTGCATATCTAGCAGCGTGCCGATGATCGCCAAAACCGGACAGGGCCGTGAGAACTCGCGAGCAGGAGTTGCGCCTTGTTCGCTCCGCTCGGATCAGCTCCCAAATGTTAGTAGTTGATCTAGAACACAGGATAATGCCATTGATTATCTGTGGAAGCGTAGAATTGATTACACGTCACCGCATTCGGGAGAAACATTGAACGATCCTTAGACAACATCGAACGCGACTTGTCGCTAATGGCCCCATCGATTCGATAGCCCTGCAGCAATGTAGTGCTCTCAGCTCTGCTTACGACGATTTGAGGCGCAGTTTCGGCCTCCAGGGATCGCCCACCACACCGCCATAGGAAGACTTGAGGACGCTCAGGCGGCGCCGTCATCTGGTTGCTGTCGAAAAACGCGTGCTTACCGACGCTTCAATGCCGATCGCCAATGAGCCTGATCTCAGAAGACAGGCGGGTAGACATGACCGCGTTTACTGATACGCCAAGCCCAGTTTGGAGGAACAGCTAGCTAATGAATGCACTTTCCCAGAGAAGTCGGCTGCCGGCGCCTATCGCATCCCGGTTGGGCGTACCGTTAGTGGTCGCTCCCATGTTCTCCGTTTCGGGGATAGATCTTGTGACTACTGTATGCCGGGCTGGAGCGATCGGTGCTTTTCCCACAGGCAACGCCCGATCAGTTGAGGAGCTCGATTACTGGCTAAGTTGCATTGAGCAAGATTTCGCTAAGCTAGATCGGCCGGTGGCGCCGCACTGTCCGAACCTCATCATCCAGCAGCCACGGATGAGGGATGATCTTGCCTGTCTCGCGCGTCATAAGGTAGAAATTGTGATAACCAGCATGGGATCGCCGACCCCCGCGATCGAACCGCTGCACCAAATCGGTTGTTTCGTGTTCGCCGCCGTTGCGTCGCTTAGGCACGCCGAAAACGCAATCGAGGCTGGCGCCGACGGTTTGGTTCTGCTAACGGCGGGAGCTGGAGGCCATACTGGCTGGGCCAATCCGTTTGCGTTTGTTCGGGCAGTTCGTGCCGCCTTCGATGGTCCTATCACACTTGCGGGCGGTGTCACCGATGGCACTTCGCTCGCGGCAGCACGTTTGCTCGGGTGTGATCTCGCCTATGTCGGTACTCGCTTCATTGCCACGCGTGAGAGCATGGCGAGCGCTGCCTATTCGCAAATGTTAGTGGACAGCACTCTTGATGACGTCGTGCTAACTAGGGCTTTTACGGGACTCAATGTCAGTATGCTCCGGCCTTCGATCGTAGCCGCTGGTCTGGACCCCTCGGACCTTGATGAGTCGATCTCCGTTTCGCGCGCGACACAAATGTATGGCAGCAACAATCTTGGCAAAGGACCGCGGCGCTGGATCGACATCTGGAGTGCCGGCCACTCCGTTTCAGGTGTGCGCTCGATCGCGGGCGCGGCGGAATTGGTACAGGAGATCGCCGCGCAGTACGAAGTGGCGGTGGCTGACCGGATCAGATAAGTGTCCCCACGCGCGCTCGAGCGCGTCTATATCTTGCAGGCGATGTTCCCTGAGTACCGGAGTCAAACAAGATGCAACTTAGGAAGGCTCAGACTGTGTCAAACTCATCGACCAGAGCGTTACCTCCCGTTCAGAGCCGACAGCTGCGCTTCACCGTTACGATATTTCCCGTGTTTGGAACGAGCTATGCCTTCCGCCGCTGGCCTCCTGACTTTCTCGATGAGACGTCATGACCTGCCCCGCGCGTTTGAAGTTCGTTCTGGCCCACGACGAGGACCAGAGGATGCAGCGCAGCCGCTTTCGGAAGGGATGGGATGTTCGGTCCCGATCGTCTGACCTATTTGCCGCGCAGCATGTGTTGACTGACGATCAATGACCGATTCCATCCAGGAGGAAAAGTCATGATCTACCTCGGCCTCGATGTTTCTCTGGATCCGTTGCGATATGTGCGGTGGACGAGACTGGAAAGGTCATCCGGGAGGGAACGAGGTTGGCGGACGCGCCGTCGTGCAGTACCTCGAACCATGGGCTGGTCGAGTTGAGCGCGTGGGCCTGGAGCCAGGATCGACCTCAGAATGGCTGACCGCAAATCTAATCGAACTGGCAGTGCCGGCCGTCAGTTTGGAAGCCCGCCGTTAAGGCGGCACTTTCGGCCATGGGTGAAGACCGATCGGAACGACGCCCGTGGAATCGCGGTGGTGAGAACGGAATCGTTCAAACCTGTCCACGTCAAGAGCATCGGCAGCCAAAGGGCGCGGACATTGGCGCCCGCTCGCAAGCATATCGTCCGCTCCATCGCGGCCGCGGAGCAAGTCATCCGAGGACTTCTGCGTCCGCTCGGTCTCAAGGCCGGTATCGTCTCGCGGAATCTGTTCGCGACGCGAGTTCGCGAGTTGGTCGGCGGTGACGCCATGCTGGAGGCCTTCATGAATCCGCTGCTCGCCGGACGCGAAGCGCTGATGCGGGAGTGCGCCCCGATTGCGTCGTCTGGTTCTGAAGGCCGTGCGCACGATCTGGCATGTCGGCTCTTGATCGATGCCGGGATCGGCCCGGTTTCTGCGTTGACCTTCCGCTCCATTGTGGACGACCCTAGGCGATTCCTGCATTCCCAATCCGGGGGCGCCTATCTCGGGTTGACGCCCGGCGATACCAATCTGGCGAGATTGATCGGGTGGACGGATCACAGGATCACAAAGTCGGAGATGGAGAAAGGCGCACGGCCCTGTTCGAAGCTGCAACGCCATGAACCCGATGGTCTCCGATGAAGGCTTGGGCGGTGCGTGTTGCGCACCGGCAAGGAAGGAAGCGTGCGTAGGTCGCGCTGGCCAGAAAGGTGGCTGTCGTCCTTCACCGAATGTGTGTCGATGGAACCGAATTCCTTCCGATGGACCGACGGCCTAAGGACCGCCCGCGCCACCCAAAAGACGCCCGTCGGAGCGTGGGATGATCGAGTTCGACGATCTGTCGTGGCGCTCGCCTGCAGGCAGCTGACTACGCCGAAGAGCTTGCGCCGATGCAGGGGCTCCGCTTCGCCGAGGCTGGCAATAAAGGCTTCGTGCGGGCGATGACGAGGAGATACTGGTCCGATCTGGGCGTGATGGCGGCCTCGATCTCCCCTGGAACTCTTCAACGCGCAATAGGTGCTGACGGCCGTCGGCAACAAGGCTCGTTACTTTTGGAAAAGTCTTGTCCTCGATCACGACGGCGCTGGCGCCGGGCCGCTCATATTCCGTTGAATGACGTTAATCGCCTTGCCATAGCCCGTATCAATGTCCGCGACGATCGGCAGCTCGTGCGTCCGGCGATCGCCTGCAGCATGTCCAGATGCTGTGTCATTGAGATGAGGTTCATGTCCTGCAGCAGCTCATAAGGCTTAGACAGCTCAAAGCCGAACGCCCACAGTCCGCTAAATCCGGCTTCTTCCCGCGAGAATCGCCGAAAATGGGCTGTGGGCGGCCATGATGTGGACCAGGCCAGTCTCGGCCATGCGGGCGCGCAGGCTTTTGGCAGGGACATCAGATTGGCTTTCAGGACAGGGTCGCGCAGGCGGCGATGATTCGGTCGCAGGCCCGGTTGAGGTCCTCGAACGAGGAAGCATAGGAAATCCGGATATAGGGCGAGGCCATGAAGCCGCTGCCGGGCACGACAGCCACGGCGAAAGCGTCGAGCAAATACATCGCAAAGTCACTGTCTGTTTCGATCAGCTTGGCGTCCGGCGTGCGCTTGCCGATAACCCCCTTGCAGGACGGGAAAACATAAAAGGCACCGTCCGGCACACGGCAAGCAAGCCCCTTGGCCTGGTTCAGCTTGGCCACGACAAGGTCGCGGCGCTCCAAAAACGCGCGCACGAACTCTTTGATATGGTCCCGCCTCCCTGACAGCGCCTCGAGCGCGGCATGTTGAGAAATCGAGCTGGTGTGCGAAGAAGTTTGGCCCTGGATGAGGTTCATGGCCTTGATTAGCGCCAGAGGTCCGGCACCATACCCGACGCGCCAACCGGTCATCGCGTCAGCTTTGGACACGCCGTTGACTGTTAAGGTGCGCTCGTAGAGATCCGGCGCGACTGCGGCCATTGTTGCGAAGTCGGCGCCGTAGGTGAGCTTTTCATAGATGTCGTCGGATAGCACATGCACATGGGTACGCTCGTGCAACACCGCAGCGAGCGCGAGCAAATCACCTCGGCTGTAGACTGCGCCGGTCGGATTGCATGGCGAATTCAACATCAACCATTTGGTGCGCGGCGTGATCGCCTTCTCCAGCGCCCGAGGGCGGAGCTTAAAGCCATCGAGTTCGCTGCAGGCGACGACCACCGGCTTGCCGCCGGCCAGCGCCACCATGTCGGGATAGGAGACCCAGCATGGCGTTGGGATCACAACCTCGTCGCCCGGATCGAGGCTAGCGAATAGTGCGTTGAACACGACCTGCTTGGCGCCGCAGCCCACCGTGATCTGGTCAATACCGTAATCGAGGCCATGATCGCGACGGAGGCTCTCGCCGATCGCTGCCCGCAGTGGCTTGATTCCGGCGACCGCCGTGTATCTCGTATTCCCGTCGCGGATGGCTCGGATGCCAGCCTTACAGATAGCGGACGGCGTGTCGAAATCCGGCTCACCCTGGCTGAGCGTAATCACGTCGGCGCCCTGATCGCGCAGCTCGGCGGCGCGAGCCGTCATGACCTTAGTTTGAGAGGGACGGACGAGTTTGAGCCGTTCTGAAACGAGAGACAAGACACGATATCCTTCGAGTTCGAATGAGCGGTTTCGTGGCGTCTATCCGAACGCGAACGACCAAACTAACCGGGGGGATCGCGGCATCGGATAAAATCATCGAAGATTACAATAATCGTATCGCTTCTTCGTGCGGCGCTGTTGGGCCGTTCGCAGTACGTTGCGTCTTCGCTCTCCCTCTTCATCAGCCTGCGTTAGGAGTGCCAACTATCGCATCTTCGCAAGCTGACATCGAATTATTCGATAGTGTCATCCTGCCGCAGCAGTTCAGGTGTTTAAGGTCGTACACAATCGCGAATATGCCTGATGACACAAGCGCCCAAACTCGGTGGTCCGCCAATGTCAGTGCCGATCTAAGAATTCGCGGGCGTGGCATCCCTAGGAATGGAAGTGGAACCGGAGGGGGTGATGACCCATATCGAACTGACGTGACGGCAAGCCATCGCAGGCGTGGTTGCCGCAAGCGTGTTGGCCAGCACAGGCGCCGGTGCTGTGGAGGGTGAGCCTAAGACATTGACGCGTCGCCGGTCGGCATGTCCGGATTTCCGCGATCGTTAGACCCGGTCATCGCGACCGATACTGCCATTCGCCGGACCATGCCGCAGCTTTTCGAAACGCTGATCACCTTCGACCATGCCCATGATATAGCGCTACGGCCCGGCTTGGCCGAGCGTTGGGAGCGGATCAATGCGCAGTCACTGCGGCTATTCTTGCGCAGGGGAGTGGCTTTCCATGACGGAACGTCTTTGAGGGCCGAAGATGTCGCCTTTAGTCTTGGTCCTGACCACCTGCTGGGTCCTGGACGCAGCGGTATGTCCCAGGCGCTTCAGTCGCTTGATCGGCTCGAGAAAGTCGAAATCGTTGATCCTTTTACCGTCATTGTGCATGCCAAGGGCGGCGACGCGCTCCTCGAGCAGCGTCTGGCTGTTTGGGGATCGGAGATCGTCAGTCAGCGCGCCTTCGTGGCGGCGGGCTCGTGGGAGCGGTGGACCACAGCCCCTGTGGGAAGCGGTCCTTACAAGCTCCTCGACCACAAGCTCGATATTCGTGTCTCGCTGGCTGCCCACGATTCGTATTGGGGCGGTCGGCCGCCGTTCGATGGCATCGAATCACGCATCATTCCCGAGCGTTCCGCGCGCGTGAACGGCCTGCTCGCCAGCGAGCGGACTCGGGAAAGAGACGTTCTAGCTGACACCTGACGCGATCCTGGTTACTGCCGGCAAGACTGTTGCCGGGTTCGGCTACGAAGACGTTGAATCATGTTTCGAAACGCACGCTTTGTCGAGGAAGAGACGCCGCCCGCCGACGCGACTGTCGTAGACCAGACTTGGCGCTAGGTGAATCGTAGGGGCGGCCCGAACCGGCGCTTCAACAACAACCGGGAGCGACCGATCAGCCTATATGGTAAAATCGATCTTCGCGCGTCCAACGGAGTGAACCAGCGGATCCAGTGTTCGCGCGTCGAAGCAGCCGAGAGATTTGTCGCACCCTCACTGCAATGTCTGCTTGAGAGTGCGATCCCGATAAGCGCCTCGCACGGCGCTGCGATGCGCGCCGCTGATCGTGCGTCGGACAGGAAACGGCCTCAGGCCGGGAGATTTGCTGATTCGATGCTTCTCGCAAGCCAGAAGCTAATTCAGAAACCCCAAAGCTTGGCAGATTCCTCAGGGAAGCCGATCAGCCGACGCTCAGATTTTCGGCGCTCGTCTTCATCAGCTCGTAGCTGACCCGAACGCCTTCCGCGAGATTGGTGCAGCCGGCCTTCTCGACCGCGCTGATGTGAACGAAGACGCCAGCTCCCGCGACTTCTGGCTGGTGAAGCCGTATCTCTTGGGCGCGTTGAACCACTTCACAGTCCCCAATGCCATTGCATTATTTCCAAACTGAAGTTCCGCGATCTTGTCGAAGAGCAGCCTGACCATAGGGACGTCCGCGCGGCTCCTCACGTTGAGCGCCCATCACGCGTCTACAACCGTTTACCCCCAGGACGGTTTCTGCGGGCGATCGGTCCTGGCGGCGCAGCCGGCAATGGCCGTCGCTCATCGCCGCCTGGCTCATCGGCCTGTGCCTCGGGCTGGCCTTGCGCCACACATCGATCGAGCTTCTCAAGGGCCTCAAGGACCTTCCATCCCTCCTCAGTGATGGTCCAGTATCCCACCTCGCGATCGATGAGCTTTTGTCCGAAGATATCGAGGTTCGGCTCGCGGCTCGCGATGCGCTTCATGCGCGCTGCCCACTCGGGTCCGCTGGTGTAAAAGATGGCCAAGTGCTGTTTGACGACTTCAAGAGCGGCTCGGCCGCCCGGCTGGCCGGCAAGTATCTTCAGTATGGATAGCTGAAAGCTCACATGCGCACGCAAAGATTCAAGGAACTCCCGACGATACCGGCACTAGCCACGGCCGGGTAGCGCACGTCAGCGCTTTCAAACGAAAACCTTGCCGGATAAGGCTAACGAGGCAGCACAGTACCGCATTCATATGCAGCCTTTCCTGGACAATCCCGTGCAAGGCCCAGGAAGGGGAAGTCACGATCGACGTCTATGGCTTCCTAACTTGTGCCACCAATGTCGAGAGCACTTCATTTTCCAAGGTGCCAAGCCTGGGATCGAGGCCACGCAGCTCATCAATGTGATTGCATATCGATGTCTGTGATCCAGTCGAGCAAACGAGTCAATCCCGCTAGGTCCTCCTAACGGATGAAATCAAGCTCGTCATGTGGTCGCATCGCCGCCCTCTCCCCGGTGAGCAGGCGATGCCGGTTGTCTTGTTTGCGACGTGCTGTCGATCTCCCGACAAGTCCGCTTGGAGAAGAGCGAGCATCTATTCAATCCGTCGCAGTTGGCAGGGGCTTTGAAGAGTGAGATGGGCTTTGGAGAGCGAGATGCCATCGATTGCTCAGGAGTGCAGGGATGGCTTGCGGGATGATAAGTCTTCAGTTCGTGGCATGGATCGGGTCCGACTTCGGGCCTCCAATCTTTGGCATCAACGCAGTGGCCTGCGCATGAATCGCCTCTATGATCGACCTGGCTCCATCCCGATGCGCGCCGTTTCCATTGCACTTGCGGTGAGTTCTGGCGCGGCATTTGCAACCTCTCCTTGGCGCTTATCGCATGCGAAAATCGGCGCCGCGCTTTTCGAAGCCCAGCGGCCAAGCCGTGGTCCGTTTTTGCGTCTAAACGTGCGGTCGCACGAGGCTGCCCGCGAGCAGCATCGCAGGCTGACCGCGAATTCACGTGAGAACGTAATACTCCCGTGAAAGAAACGGTATTTCGTTCGCTGACGCAAACGGCGGCCTGATGATATGGACAAGATAGCCAAGACAAAGCCGGCATTAATCTCGCGACCAGAAGGGACGAGACGGGCGGCTATCCGTCGCTTCTCTATCGAGCTCGGCGAAACCGCGAAGCTCGCGTTGCCAATGGTGCTGACGCAGGTTGCGCAGGTTGCGATGATGACGACTGATCTTGCCTTCATCGGGCGTATGAGCGCTGAGGCGCTCGCCGCGGCAGCGCTGGCAGGCCGGCTCTATCTCATTAGCGTCACATTCGGCGTGGGACTACTAAGTGCCATTGCGCCTTTGGCGGCGCGGGCGTTTGGGGAAAATAATCTAGGTGCGGTACAGCGCTCGCTGCGCATGGGCCTATGGCTGGCCCTGATCCTGTCATTCCCGATCATTGCTGTGGCGCTGCGAGCAGAGCAAATACTGCTTGCCTTGGGCCAGACCCCAGATGTGGCGCAGCTCGCCCAGCAATACCTCTTCGGATTAGCCCTCGGCACGGCTCCGGCACTGGCGTTTTTGGCTATCCGCAATTTCATGGGTGGGGTCAATCGGCCACAGCCAGTCTTCTGGATTACGCTATCTGCCATCCCCCTCAATGCGTTGTTGGTCTATATTCTGGCCTATGGGAAGGTTGGGCTGCCCCGGTTGGAGCTGTTCGGGGCAGGTCTTGCGACCACGCTGGTCAACTGCGGCATGTTTTTGGTGGGCTTGTGGTTCGCTGCACTGCGCCGGCCGTTCCGTGAGTACCATGTGCTTGCGGATCTCTGGCGTTTCGATTGGCTCGCAATGCGGCAGCTCATCGCATTTGGGACCCCGATCTCCATCGCTTCATTGATCGAGTCGGGACTATTTGGAGCCACGTCGCTCGTTGCAGGCTTGATCAGCAACAGCGCACTGGCCGCTCACCAGATTGTTGTTCAGGTTTCCTCGACCCTGTTTATGATTTATCTCGGCATTGGGACGGCCGCTGCCATGCGCGTTGGCCATGCCGCCGGCCGCGACGACCGTGCAGGCGTCAAGCGGGCGAATCTGGCGGCGATGTTGCTCGGTATGGTCATAGCTACAACGCTAACGCTTACGTTGATCACCGTGCGTTTTGAGATCGTGGAGCTGTTTCTGGGCAGAACGGCTCGCGATTCGGAGGCAACGATCAGCCTCGCTGCAAAGCTCCTCATCGTCGGCGCAACCCTCTTTATCACTGACGCCGCCCAGTGCATTACGGCAGGCGGCCTGCGCGGGCTGAAGGACACGCGGGTGCCGCTGCTGTTTGCGACTATTGCTTGGTGGCCGATCGGCTTTTCCCTCAGCTATTGGCTCAGTCTGAAGATCGGTTTGGGGGCCGTCGGTATATGGATTGGCTTGTCGACTGGATTCACAATCTATGCGGCGATCCTCGTGCTGCGGTTCCGCCACTTAGCAAGTCGTCCTCTCTGATGCGCGCGCATCACTGATGCCAGCGGCGACGATATGCCCGGGTGCTTGCCCGTGCGGTTGTGACCGGGGCGAACGCCCGGACTGAAAATTGAAGGTTTCGCGTCACGGCGCGACTGCAGGGATAACATAAGATGGACAAGCGATTTTTTTCATGACCGAGATGACGATTGCAGAAATCGCGTACGTCCATTCTTTTGTTCGGCTGCGCTGCGGGCCATTCTTCCGTCCCGGCCACCCATCTCGCAGCCGCCGCGCGCAGGGGCGGTCAAGGCTGGCCGCGTTTGCGGCCACCGCAAGGCTTGGCCTTGACCGGCCCGAGCACGGCGGCATGCTGGC